>JAEZHL010000002.1 GCA_023416575.1 Pseudomonadota bacterium | reverse complement strand
GAAGGAAACCGGCCAGGAACATCTGAACCAGCGACACCTCCGCCTGCACCGCATAGACGATCATGATGATCGACGGCGGGATCAGGAGCCCGAGCGTGCCCGAGCCCGCCAGGGCGCCGATCGAAATGCGCTCGTCGTAGCCGCGCTTCGTCAGCTCAGGCAGCGCGATCTTGCCGACGGTGGCACAGGTCGCCGCTGACGAGCCCGATACCATTCCGAAGATGCCACAGCCGACGACATTGACGTGAACGAGCCGGCCCGGGAGGCGGCCGACCCACGGCGAGAGCCCGCGAAACAGCTCTTCCGAAAGCCGGGTCCGAAAGAGGATCTCGCCCATCCAGATGAAGAGCGGCAGTGCCGCAAGGGTCCAGGACGCATTGGCGCTCCAAACCGTCGTCGCGAATACCGCGCCAACCGGCACGTTTGCGACGAACATCATCGCGGCGATCCCGCTCAGAACGAGCGCCAGCCCAACCCAGACCCCGAGAATGAGTGCGACTCCGAGGACGACGAGCAGCGCCGCCGCAACCTCCACCATCTCCATATGCATTGCTACAGGTTCCCCGATGCGGCGCGCTCGATGATCTCTTCCTTGGATTTCGGCGGCGCCTTGGCGTAGCGCGGAAATCCGCCGCAAGCGACATGGACCAGCTCATCGAGGAAGGCGATCAGCAAAACGGTGGAGCCGACGGAGAAGCCGAGCTGGGGAATCCACAGCGGCACGGAAATGACTCCGCTGGACAGGTCGTTCAGCAACCAGCTGTCGTAGGTCATCGTGACCGCGGCCCAGGCCATGAACCCGACAAGTGCAGTGCCAATGGAGAGCGCGATGAGCTCCATCACCTGACGCGCGCGGCCTTGGAGCCGCTCGATGACGAGGCCCATGCGGATGAGCTCGGACGCTTTGAATGTGTGCGCCAGAGCGAGGAAGCCCATTGCCGCGAGGCTCCACGCGGTGAAGTCATCGCCGGATTGTACGTTGATGCCGACCTGGCGGCCGATGGAGAGCGCCATCATGAGAAGGAAGATCGCAATGAGGAAGAATCCCGCGAGATAACCGCTGGCGAGATAGAGGCCGTCGAGCAGTCGCCGCACCATGTCAGCCCTCCCGAAGCATGGATTGGCCATCGTGCACGATTGCAAAGTCGACCATTTTCAATGACTTCCCCTCCCCGAGGCGCATCATCAGCAATAACAGACCGCATTCTTCCTTGATGCGTTGCCGATGTCGCGCGCAAAATCAAGGCATTCTGCTCAATTCCTATCAGCCAGTCTGCCCGACTAAAGCGAAGTTGCAGCGCGTGCTGCCTGATCGTAATGGCCAGAAAGTGTCCGGAGAAGTGAACCAAGGTCGGAGAGCGCCACATCGGGAAGGCCGGCTGCCTTCACCGGCCGCGCCAGCAACTGCTCGCGCACCTCGCGGTAGCGCTCGCACGCCTCTGCCCCCTCCTTCGTCGCTGCGACGAGCTTTTCCTTGCCGACCCGCTTCGACGTGACGAGTCCGGCCGTCACCAGTTTCTTGATGGCGTAGGTGATCACGTGCGTATCGTCGATGCCGAGCACCAGGCAGATGTCAGCGAGCTTCTTCGGCCGGTCGCGGTGCCGCACGGTGTGCAGCAGCAGAACCTCGACCGGCGATAGGTTCGGAACTCCGGCCGCTGCCATGCCGCGCACCATCCAGCGCTCGAACGCGTGGTTGGCGAGGATGAGGCCGTATTCGACCTCGGACAGGCCAGGCAGCGAACCGGCCGCCAGATGGGCGGAGGACACTATCGGCCCTATGGCGGGGCCGGCCGCGCCGCTTTTCTCGAGAGGCTGCTTTGCGCGATCGCGGCTCATGCGGTTGATCCGGGTTGATTGCTTTCGCGAGAGTGCTGATCTGCTGGGATTATGTCAATAATTTATTGACGTTTTGCGATTGTTGACGCAAATCTGCACTCCTTGATCAGCTTGCGGGCTTTGGAGAATACGCGATGGCGACGGGCACTGAAGGACGTTGGGACTTCTGGATCGACCGCGGCGGCACGTTCACCGACGTCATCGGCCGCGACCCGCAAGGCCACGTGCATGCACGCAAGGTGTTGTCGGAGAACCCCGGCGCCTATGATGACGCGGCGCTCGAAGGTATCCGCCGGCTGCTCGGCGTCGGCTCCACCGATCCGATCCCGGCCGGGCGCATCGCCAGCGTCAAGATGGGCACCACGGTCGCCACCAACGCGCTGCTCGAGCGAAAGGGCGAGGCGACGGCTCTCGTGATCACCAAGGGGCTGAGGGACCAGCTCGAGATCGGCTATCAGGCGCGCCCCGACATCTTCGCCAAGAAGATCGTCAAGCCCGAGATGCTCTATACGCGTGTGCTGGAGGCGGACGAGCGGGTTCGCGCGGACGGCACCGTCGAAACGCCGCTCGATCTCGCGGCGCTGCGCAACGACCTCGAGCGCGCCCTCACGGACGGCATCCGCGCCGTTGCCATCGTGTTCATGCACGCCTACGCGTTCCCCGAGCACGAGAAGCAGGCGGCAGCACTGGCGCGCGAGCTCGGGTTCCAGCAGATCTCGGTGAGCCACGAGATCTCGCCGCTGATCAAGATCGTCGGCCGTGGCGACACCACGGTTGCAGATGCCTATCTCTCGCCGATCCTCCGCCGTTACGTCGAGAAGGTTTCGGGTGCACTATCCGCGCCGCTCTCCGCAACAGAGCTGATCGAGGGGAAGGGTGGGCCCAAGATCCTCTTCATGGCGTCATCCGGCGGCCTCAAGTCCGCTGACCTCTTCCAGGGCCGCGATGCCATCCTGTCGGGTCCCGCGGGCGGCATCGTCGGTATGGCCGAGACGGCCCGCATCGCCGGGTTCGAGAAGGTTATCGGCTTCGACATGGGCGGCACGTCGACGGACGTTTCGCATTTCGCCGGCGATTACGAGCGCGCGTTCGAGACGGAGGTCGCCGGTGTACGCCTGCGCGTGCCGATGATGCGCATTCACACCGTTGCGGCGGGCGGCGGCTCGATCCTGCACTACGACGGCACGCGCTTCCGGGTCGGCCCGGACAGCGCCGGCGCCAATCCCGGCCCCAAGTGCTACCGGCGCGGCGGCCCGCTCACCGTGACCGATGCGAATGTCATGGTCGGCAAGCTCTCGGCCGCCTTCTTCCCCAAGATCTTCGGCCCCGATCATGACGAGGCCCTCGACGAGGCAGCGGTCAGGGATGCCTTCACCGCCCTTGCCGCCGAGATCGGCGACGGTCGCGCACCGGAGGAGGTCGCGGACGGCTTTCTGCGCATTGCCGTCGAGAACATGGCAAATGCCATCAAGAAGATCTCCGTGCAGCGCGGCTACGACGTGACGGAGTACGCGCTCAATTGCTTCGGCTCGGCGGGCGGCCAGCATGCCTGCCTCATCGCCGACACGCTCGGCATGGAGACGGTGCTGATCCACCCGCTGTCGGGCCTTCTGTCCGCCTATGGCATGGGGCTCGCAGATATCCGCGCAAGCCGCGAGCAATCCGTCGAGGCGCCGCTCGATGCCGCGTCGATGCAGGACGTGGAGAGCCGATCGGCAAAGCTCGGCGCCGAGGTTGCTGCCGAGCTCAGCGCCGAGGGCGTGCCCGCGGCCGAGATCACCACCAACGTTCTTCTGCATCTGCGCTATGAGGGCACCGATACGGCGCTGCCCATCCGGCTCGGTGAGCCTGCAGCCATGCGGGCGGAGTTCGAGCGGCAGCACCGGCAGCGGTTCGGCTTCATCTCCCCGGAAAAGCGGGTGTTCATCGCGGCCGTCGAGGTCGAGGCCATCGGCGGTGGCGCCTCTGCCGCAGAGCCGGCCTATGCCCCTGCTGCTGGCGCCAAGTCCGGAGCCGAGAGAGGGACGACCCGCTTCTTCTCCGGCCGCGCTTGGCACGATGCGCCGATCTTCATGCGCAGCGAGATGCATCCCGGCCAACGCATCCCTGGCCCCGCGCTCGTCATCGAGCCGAATCAGACGGTCGTGGTCGAGCCCGGCTGGCGCCTCGAGGTGACGGCGCACAATCATCTGGTGCTGACCCGCGCCGAGCCGCGTCAGCGCGAGGTGTTGGGCCACAAGGCCGATCCCGTCCTGCTCGAGGTGTTCAACAACCTCTTCATGTCGATTGCCGAGCAGATGGGCGAAGCGCTGCGCAACACGGCGCAGTCGGTCAACATCAAGGAGCGGCTCGACTTCTCCTGCGCCGTTTTCGATGCCGGTGGTCAGCTCGTCGCCAACGCCCCGCACATGCCGGTGCACCTTGGCTCCATGGACCGTTCGGTCGAGACGATCGTGCGCGAGCGCCAGGGCACCATGCGACCGGGCGACGTCTATATGCTGAATGCGCCCTATAACGGCGGCACGCACCTGCCCGACATCACCGTCATCACGCCGGTGTTCGCGCCAGGAACTGTCGCTGACGGCAGTGCGCCCCAAATCCTGTTCTATGTCGCGAGCCGCGGCCATCACGAGGACATTGGCGGCCTGACACCCGGCTCCATGACGCCCCGCGCGACGCACATCGATGAGGAAGGCGTCTACATCGACAACTTCAAGCTCGTCGACCAGGGCCGCTTCCTCGAAGCGGAGACGCACGAGCTGCTGACCGGCGCGAGATACCCGGCCCGCAGCCCGGCCAAGAACATCGCCGACCTCAAAGCCCACGTGGCGGCCAACGCGAAGGGTGTCGTCGAGCTGGAGAAGATGGTCGCCCACTTCGGGCTCGATGTGGTCCGGGCCTACATGGGCCACGTGCAGGACAACGCCGAGGAGAGCGTCCGCCGTCTGCTGAGCCGCCTCGACGATGGCGAATTCCGCGTCGAGATGGATCAGGGCACGCACGTACAGGTGAAGATCACGGTGGACCGCGAGAACCGCACCGCTACCGTTGATTTCACCGGCACCAGCCCGGAGCAGAACAACAACTTCAACGCTCCCGCGCCGGTCACGCGCGCCGCGACGCTGTACGTGTTCCGCGTCATGGTCGACGAGCCGATCCCGATGAACGCGGGCTGCCTGAAGCCGATCCGGCTCGTGATCCCCGAGCGGTCGATGCTGTCGCCGCAGTATCCGGCCGCGGTCGTCGCTGGCAACGTCGAGACGAGCCAGATCGTCACCAACTGCCTGTTCGCCGCGATGCGCACCATGGGGCCGAGCCAGGGCACCATGAACAACCTGACCTTCGGTAATGCCAAGTATCAGTACTACGAGACGATCTGCTCCGGCTCGCCGGCAGGTCCGGGCTTCGACGGCACGTCGGGTGTTCACGTCCATATGACCAATACGCGGCTCACGGATCCCGAAATCCTCGAGCTGCGCTATCCGGTGCTGCTGGAGGAGTTCTCCATCCGCCGCGGCTCCGGCGGGCGCGGGCGCTGGTCGGCGGGCGACGGCACGTACCGGCGCATTCGCTTCCTGGAAGAGATGGACTGCGCCATCCTCTCCGGCTACCGGCGTGTGCAGCCGTATGGCCTCGACGGCGGCCAGCCCGGTGAGTGCGGCGAGAACATCGTCCGCCGCAATGATGGGACAGAGGAGCGTCTCGAAGGCTGTGATCAGACCGTCCTTGTACCGGGCGAGGCGATCATCATCAAAACGCCGACCGGAGGCGGCTTCGGCTCACCCTGAGCAATGTCGTCCGGCTGCTGACAAGCCGTCGCTCCTCCGGAACCTCGCTCGCAAGCTCTCGTTTCCTGTTCAACGCCGGATGGCTGGCTCTGGCCAGCTTCCTCGATGAACAGGAGACGGAACATGCGAATGAAATCAGTCGGCGCCGTTTCGGCGCTCGCGCTCTTTGCCGGTTTGAGTACCGCCGCGATCGCGCAAGGCCCTGGTGGTGGACAGCCCCAGGGCGAGGAACGCATGCAACGCCAGGGGCAGGACGTCGCTCCTGGCCAGCGGCAGGGCACACCGGATCAGAACGGTGCCCAGCAGCGCCGTGGCGGTGAGGCCCAGCCGCAGGACCGCGGCCAGGGCCAGATGCAGCGACAGCAGGCCCAGGAGCCGGATGGCAAGCAGCCGCGGCGGGCGGAACAGCCGGACCGTAAGCAGCCGAAGCAGGCCGAGCAGCCGGACCGCGAGCAATCAAAACGCGCCGAACAGCCGGATCGCAAACAGCCGAAAGAGGCCGAGCAGCCCGATCGCGATCAACCAAAGCGCGCCGAACAGCCGGATCGCAAGCAGCCGAAACAGGCCGAGCAACCCGATCGTGAGCAACCGAAGCGCGCCGAGCAGCCGGATCGCAATCAGCCGAAGCAGGCCGAGCAACCCGATCGCGATCAACCGAAGCGCGCCGAGCAGCCGGATCGCAAGCAGCAGCAGGCTGAGCGGCCCGAGCGCCAGCAGCTGAGCGAGCAGCAGCGCACGACGGTGCGGGAGCGCTTGCGCCAAAGCGGCGAGTTCGACCGGGCGCGCGTAGGTAACGTCAACTTCAACATCTCGGTCGGCACCAGGGTGCCGCGCGATCGCGTCCGGCTGGCCCCGCTTCCCGCCGTCATCGTCGAGGAGGTGCCGCAATACCGCGGATATCGCTACTTCGTGGCGCACGATGAGGTGGTGATCGTCCAGCCTGACACGTATGTCATCGTCGATGTCATCAGGCTCGACGGCGCTCCGGGCCGGACCGCGCAAGCAGGCCAGGCAACGCAGGGAGCCCGGACGCTGACGCTTACCAGCGAGCAGCGCAACATCGTCCTGTCACATGTCGATCTCAACTCAGATGTGCGGCTTGGCATCGGCAGCATCAGGGTCGGCATGGACGTGCCGCGAAACGTCGAGCTGCACCGGTTCCCGCAGGTCGTGGTGCATGATGTGCCGGAGCTCAGCTCCTACCGCTATTTCGTCATCGAGCGCGACGTCGCGATCGTTGCGCCCAACGAGAGACGGGTGGTGCTGACGATCGAACAGTGACGTCAGCACATTGGCGTCGTTTCGAAACGTAGCTGCCGCGTGCCCGCCCCCTGGGGT
>JAEZHL010000453.1 GCA_023416575.1 Pseudomonadota bacterium | reverse complement strand
TTCGATCGTGGCCGCCTGCAGGCAGGTGAGACGCTGCTGATCCATGGCGGCTCGAGCGGCATCGGCACGACCGCTATTCAGCTCGCGCGCGCGTTCGGCTCGCGCGTGTTCTGCACGGTCGGCGGCGAGGACAAGGCCAAGGCGTGCGAAGCGCTCGGCGCCGAGCGGGCGATCAACTACAGAACGGAAGATTTCGTCGCGGTGGCGAAGGAGCTGACCGGCGGCAAGGGCGTCGACGTCATTCTCGACATGGTCGGCGGCAGCTACGTTCCGCGCAACATCCGCGCCCTCGCCGTCGACGGGCGCATGGTGCAGATCGCGTGGCTCGGCGGCTCGAAGGTCGAGGCCGACTTCATGATGCTCATGATCAAGCGACTGACCTGGACCGGCTCGACACTCCGCCCGCGCTCTGTCGAGCAGAAGGGCGATATCGCGCGCGCGCTCGAAGCCAAGGTGTGGCCGCTGATCGAGGCTGGCACGGTAAAGCCGGTGATGTTCAAGACTTTCCCGCTCGCTGAGGCGGCCGAGTCGCATCGCCTGATGGAGAGCAGCGCTCACATCGGCAAGATCGTGCTCGTGACGGGTTGAGGCGGCGCGAGCTCAAACAGCAGATGATCGGGCGACGGCCGCGCGCCGTCGCCGAGAGGGCTCAACCCCGTTCGGCTGCGAGAAGCTCCCGGGCTCGACAGCAATGCTCGCCAGCGTGTGCCGATTGAGCGCGGCGATGAAATCCGACAGCGCCTCGTTGAGGACCCGCGGCAGCCGGCAGCAGCCGCTGATCACACACTGGCCGCCGGTTGCAAGGCATTCGACGAGCGCGAAGTCGGGCTCCGTCGCGCGGACGACCTCGCCGAGGCGGATCTCCTCAGGCAGCCGGGCCAGCTTCAGGCCACCCGCCCGGCCGCGAAGAGCAGTGAGATAGCCGGCGCGAGTCAGGGCATTCACGACCTTGGTCAAATGCGCGCGCGAGATACCGTAGGCTCCTGCGATCTCGTCGATGGTCACGAGTCGCCCTCCGGCCGACTGGGTGAACATCAGCACCCGGAGCGCGTAGTCGGAAAACTTGGTGAGTTGCATGGAGTCCCGTCCCCGGAGCTGCGGTTAGAACAGGGTCCTATCACTGATCAGGGAGCCAATACTGTCGCGCGCCGCCAACGTGATGGTGAGTTGAGGACCGATCCGCATCAAGTCGCTGCCTAACTTAGTCGTTGCCGCGCTTCAGGATTGTACCGCTCCCGAAGATCGGATGCAGCAACTGCGGACAGTGATGGCGGTAATGGGTCCGTGGCCTGGACGGAAGCTCAAAGCGTGTGGGTCACCTTGCTGAGGTGCTGTGGCCGATCCGGATCGAGTCCGCGACGGCGCGCTGCCGCCTCGATTGCCTTGTAGGCGGGCAGGAGCATCGTGATCGGATCGCAGACAGGGTGGTCGTCGCCAATCCATGGCAGCGTGCTCTCGGGGCCACCGGCCAGGAACACGGTTTCCTTTGCTTCGCGCAGATCGCGCACAAGCTCGTCGACAGCAACAGCGGCATCATCGTTCTGGCGGAGCGCGAGCACGGGCGTCGCGGGTGTCACCGCCGCGCGCGGGCCGTGCCGCAGTTCGGCGGCGCTGTAGCCGAGGGCTGGCAGCCGCAGGGCCTCGGTAACCTTGAGCGCGATCTCCCGGCCGGTCCCCAGGCCATAGCCACGTGCCGCGACGAAGGCAGCCGGCGCGGTGTTCAGGCTTTCGCCCCAGGCCGACCAATCGCATCCGAGGGCATTCCGCAACCGGTCCGGCAAGCGGCTCAAGGCCGCCATGAGGTCACCGTCACGCGTCAAAGCCGCGATGAGTTGCGCGCCGGCGAGCATCGAGAGCGCCACGGTTTTCGTCGCGGCGACCGCGTTCTCAGGGCCGGCGCCGATCGGCAGAATGAGGTCGGAGACTGCAGCTCCGGGCGAGCTCGCGTCGTTGACGATGGCGAGCGTCAGTGCCCCCGCCGCGCGCGCCATGTCGGTCGCCATCACCAGGTCGGGGCTGCGCCCGGATTGGGACACCAGCACGAACAGCGCGCCGCGCATATCCGGGGGGCGGCGGTAGGCGGTCACGATCGACGGCGCCGCCGCCGAGACGGGAATGCCGAGGTGGGTTTCGACCAGATAGCGGAGGTAGACGCCGACCTGCCCCGAGCTGCCGCGTCCGCATACGACGACGAAGCGCGGCTCGGCCGCACGGATACGGTCGGCGATGGCCGTGATGCTGTCGCTCCGGGCGAGAAGCCCTTCCGCCGCCGCGGGGGTCTCGGCGATCTCCCGTGCCATGGCGGTCGTCGGCGTGTTCGAGGTTGAGGTCACGGAGCCAACTCTCTGATGGCGGAACGCAGATTGCCTTCGTGGCGCGCCAGCACGTCGGCGGCCTCGGCCGGTGCCAGGCCGAAGCCCAGCAGAATGGCCGTCTTCACGTCGCCGTCGGCTTGATCGACAAAGCGCTTCGCGTCTTCCGCGGTGCAGTCGATAATCTCACGCACCATCCCCTCGGCGCGCCGTCTCAGCTTCGTGTTACTGGCGCGCATATGGACCATGAGCCCGCGATAGACGCGTCCGAGCTTCACCATGACGGCCGTCGAGAAAAGGTTCAGGACGATCTTCTGCGCCGTCCCGGCTTTCATGCGGGTGGAGCCGGCGACCACTTCCGACCCGGTTTCGACGAGGATCGGGTGGCGGGCGACGGTGAGCAGCGGAGCCCCCGAATTATTGGCGATTGCGATCGTGACGGCACCTTTGGCAGTCGCTGCGCGCAGAGCTCCGATCGTGTAGGGCGTGGTGCCGCTGGCAGCGAGTCCGATCACGACGTCGTCGGCATTCACCTCCGCCTCCGCCATTGCCTGGGCGCCAGCCCCTTCATTGTCCTCCGCGCCTTCGACGCTGCGCACCAGGGCGCCTAGCCCACCGGCCATCGCGAACACCACCCGGTCGGCGGGCCAATCGTAGGTCGGCGGCAATTCCGACCCATCCTGGACGCCGATGCGGCCTGACGTTCCAGCGCCGACGTAGACGATCCGGCCGCCGCGCCGCAGGGCGGGGGCTGCATCGTCGACGGCAGCCGCAACATCTGCGAGCGCATTGCTGATTGCCGCCGCCGCCGCAAGCTGGCCCTCGTACATGGCGGCGATCATCTCGCCCGTGGACCAGGAATCGAGATCGAGATAGCGGGGGCTGATCTCTTCGGTGGGCATGGGCTCCTCTTTCACCCAGGGCGCGCGGCGTGTCAGACGCAGTTCCAGAAGTATCTGGGATGCGGACGCCGTCGCGAGGATGCGTCGCCTTCACACGGTTGACGCGAGTTGCAGTTCCATTGCACATGCAATCATAGCGAGCAAGCCGCGCCGGGTGCGACGTATGCGATAGAATTCGCGAAGGCAGCTGCTCGAGGCCGACAACGAATCCGATGACCCAGGACCGGACCCCCAACCAGCACCCCTGTCAGCAAGCCATCGTTGCGGATCGCGTGTTCGATGGCGCGCGCTGGCATAAGGACGCCGCGGTTCTGGTGGAGGCGGGCCGGGTCATCGCCCTGGCCGCACGAGCTGACGTCCCGGCAGGCTGGCCGGAGCCGCCCTTGCCGGCAGGTTCGATCCTGGCGCCGGGCTTCATCGATTTGCAGGTGAACGGCGGCGGCGGTATCCTTCTCAACGACGATCCATCGCCTGAGGCCATGCAGGTCATCGCCCGGGCGCATCGGCGGTTCGGCACCACCGCCTGTCTGCCGACCTTGATCACCGATACGCGTGAGCGCACGCAGGTGGCCATCGCGGCGGCGCGTACGGCGGCTGGTCGCGACGGTGTGCTCGGCATCCACCTCGAGGGCCCGTTCATCAGCCCGCAGCGCCCTGGGTGAAAGAGGAGCCCATGCCCACCGAAGAGATTAGCCCCCGCTATCTCGATCTCGACTCCTGGTCCACCGGCGAGATGATCGCCGCCATGTACGAGGGCCAGCTTGCGGCGGCGGCTGCGATCAGCAATGCGCTCGCCGACGTGGCAGCTGCCGTCGACGATGCAGCCCCCGCCCTGCGGCGCGGCGGCCGGATCGTCTACGTC
>JAEZHL010000440.1 GCA_023416575.1 Pseudomonadota bacterium | reverse complement strand
CGATGTTGCCCCGCGTCAGGTTCTTGGCGATGAGCGCGAAAGCCGTCACGAACATGAGCGCGAGCAGGTAGCGCTCGAGCGGGGTATTCACCACCCAGCCGAAGAAGTCGAGGCGCGGCGCATTCACTGAACCGGACGGCGTGTAGTTCGTGAACCAGTGGACGCGGAGAAACACCCAGTCGAAGAAGAATTGCGCCGCGAGCGTTGCAACAGCGAGATAGAGGCCCTTGATCCTGAGACTGGGGATCCCGAACAGAATACCGACCAGCGCCGACACACCGCCGCCGAGAAGAATGGAGAACAGCAGCGGTAGCTCCGGCACCCGCAACGCGAAGTTATAGGCGGCATACGCCCCGATCGCCATGAAGGCGCCGCCACCGAGGGAGATCTGGCCGCAATAGCCGGTGAGAATGTTGAGCCCGATCGCCGCCAGGGACAGCACCAGGAAGGGAATCAGGATGGCTTTGAAAATGTAATCGTGGCCGAACGGCCCGATTTGCAACAGGGCGAGGACAGGAATTCCGATGAATGCGAAAGCGAGGAAAATCCCGAGCGCGATTCGATCCTGCCGAATGGGAAAGATCGCCATATCGGCGGCGTAGGAGGTTTTGAATTGTCCGGCTTCACGATAGAGCACGCGTTACGTCCCCCTCAGATCCGCTCGATGATCTTTTCGCCGAAAATGCCCTGCGGCCTGACGAGCAGCACCGCGAGAGCCAGCACATAGGCGAACCAGTATTCGATGCCGCCACCGATATGCGGGCCGAGGTAGATTTCGGCCAGCTTCTCGCCGGCGCCGACGATGAGGCCACCGACGATGGCGCCGGGGATTGACGTAAAGCCGCCGATGATGAGCACCGGCAGGGCTTTCAGCGCCAGGAACGTGATCGAGAACTGCACGCCGAGCTTGGTGCCCCACACCGTTGCGGCACCCAACGCCACGAGGCCGGCGACGAGCCACACGACGAACCAGATCCAGCTGATCGGAATGCCGACCGACTGTGCGGCGGCGTGATCATCGGCGACGGCGCGGAGCGCGCGCCCGGTTTTGGTCCATTGGAAGAAGGCAGCCAAGCCCGCCACCAGCATGCCGGCGATCAGGCCGCCCCAGACATCGAGTTTGCTGATCAGGATGCCGCCGGGAAACAGCTCCTCGAGGAGGATCCAGGCGTCCGTCGGGTATAGCGTCAGCGGATAGACATCGGAGCCGAACAGCATCTGCGCGGCGCCTTCGAGGATGAAGGTCGCGCCGATCGTCGACATGAAGAGGGTGAGCTCATTCTGATTGACGAGCGGTCCGAGTACGTAGCGCTCGATGAGCCAGGCGGAAATCCCCATGATCGCGCCGGCGAAAAGCAGGGCGCCGATCACTGCGATACCGAACGGCAAGCCTTGTGCGACCAGCAGATCGAGGGAGCGAACCAGCGCCAGTCCTGCGAGGAGGACCATGGCGCCTTGGGCGAAATTGAAAACGCCGGAAGCTTTGTAGATCAGCACGAATCCGAGCGCGACGAGCGAGTAGAGAACTCCGGCCAATAGTCCGCCGATCAGAACTTCGAGGAAGGGGCCGAGACTATCCACTCAAGTCTCCCGAGAAAATGACGGTAGGGGTGAAGCGGCCATCAATGGGCGACGCCGAGATAGGCATCGATGACGTTCTGGTTCTTCTGGACGACGTCGGGAGTGCCATCGGCGATCTTGCGGCCGTAATCGAGCACTACCACCCGGTCAGACAGATCCATGACAACACCCATGTCGTGCTCGATCAGTGCGATTGTGGTTCCGAGTTGTTCGTTTGCATCGAGAATGAAGCGGCTCATGTCCCGCTTCTCCTCCAGGTTCATGCCTGCCATCCGTTCGTCGAGCAGCAGGAGCTCCGGCTGCGTGGCGAGGGCGCGGCCGAGCTCGACGCGCTTCTGCAGGCCATAGGGAAGCTTGCCGACGGGCGCCCTGCGGATGTGCTGGATCTCGAGAAAATCGATGATGCGCTCGACGACTTCCCGATTGCGGATTTCTTCTTTCTGCGACCAACCCCAATAGACGGCTTGGGAAAGGATACCGCGGCGCATCTTCAGGGTGCGCCCCGTCATGATGTTGTCGAGCGTCGTCATGCCCTTGAACAGGGCGACGTTCTGAAACGTCCGCGCGATACCCTGGCTGGCGGCGATGAAGGGGCGCATCCGGCTCCGCCGCCGCCCCTTGTAGGTGATCGTTCCTTCCTGGGGGTGGTAGAAGCCGTTGACGACGTTGAGCATCGAGGTCTTGCCGGCGCCGTTCGGGCCAATGATGGCGCGGATCTCGCCCTTACGGATGTCGAAGGACACGTCGCGGATGGCTTTAACCCCGCCAAACCACAGCGAGACGTTGTCGACGGCGAGCAGAACCTCACGGTCGGTGCTCGGTGATACGGCAGTTGAGCCGGGGCGCTCCAGGACAACGTCAGCTGTCATTCCGCCGCCTCCTTCATGATTGGAGCGGCAGACCGGTGCGGCGCCATATCGACGATCCTGGTGTGGCCTTCGATGATGCCCTTGCGACCGTCTTCGAACGTCACTTCGGTCCGGATATGGCACTCCTTGGAGCCGTCGTAGAGGGCCCGGATCAATGCCGCGTAGCGTTCGGCAATGAAGCCGCGGCGGACCTTCTGTGTGCGTGTCAATTCGCCGTCGTCCGCATCGAGCTCCTTGGGCAGCACCAGGAAGCGGCGGATTTGCGAGGAAGCCATCTTCGGCTCCTCCGCCAGCA
>JAEZHL010000310.1 GCA_023416575.1 Pseudomonadota bacterium | reverse complement strand
TGTCGCCGTCGAGCTCGATCGCCTCGACTGGCGCCACGGGCGCTTCGAGATGCCAGGCAAGCTGCTCCATCAGGAACTTGTTGCGGCGCCCGCCGCCTGTCACCAGCCACAGCGCCGGCGGTTCGGGGAGCCAGCTCAAGCTGCGCGCCACCGAGGCCGCAGTGAACACGGCGAGGGTCGCGGCCCCGTTGGCCGCCGTCAGGCCCGCGACGGGTGCGAGCGAGAAGTCATTGCGATCGAGTGACTTCGGCAGCGGACGATCGAAGAACGGGTGCATCAGGTACTGACGCAGGACATCCTCGTCCGCGACGCCGGACCGCGCCAGCGCGCCATCGAGATCACACGGCCTTCCTGTCTGCTGCTGCGCCCAGTCGTCGAGCAGCGCATTTCCCGGCCCCGTGTCAAAGGCGATCAGGCGGCCGTCGGCGCCGATCCAGGTCACATTGGCAACGCCGCCGATGTTGAGAAACGCGACCGGGCGCTGCGGCAGGCGCGCGGCGAGTGCCCGATGGTAAACAGGAGCCAGGGGCGCCCCCTGCCCGCCGGCTGCAAAGTCGGCCGCCCTGAGGTCGTAGACGACGTCGATCTCCGTCAGTCGCGCCAGGAGCGCCCCGTCGCCGATCTGAACCGTCATGGGGGGCGCAGCCTCGACCGCACGCCCCGGGGATGGCGATGTCTCATCTGGCCGGTGCAGAACCGTCTGGCCATGGAACCCGATCACGTCGATATCGCCGGCCGCAATACTTTCCTTGGCCAGAAACGCCGCCACGGCCATGGCGTGGCGCTCCGTCAGCTCGCGCTCGATATCCGCCAGGGGAGCAGGACGTGCGGCGCGATCGGTCAGGCTGCGCGCCGCCTCCAGGGCAACGAGCAGGCGCTGCCTGAACTCCGGTGGATAGGGGAACGATGCCCGCGGCCCGCGCACGACCTCGTTCTCACCATCAGTTTCGAGCAAAGCGACGTCGATGCCGTCCATGGAGGTGCCGCTCATGAGCCCGAGGGCGCGTACGAGCTTGCCCATCATCACCTTCCTGTGCATGTTGCCGCTTCACCGATATGTAGACTCAAAGCCGAGGCGCCGGTAGCCGGCGCGCCAGTCAGATGACAGCAGTGAAATCCGAATTCCTGAAGGTCCTCACCGAGCGTGGCTTCATCCACCAGTGCTCGGATCTCGAGGGTGTCGACGCGCTCGCAGCCCGGAGCGGGATCGTGTGCTACGTCGGCTACGACTGCACCGCGCCATCGCTGCACGTCGGCCACCTGCTGTCGATCATGATGCTCCATTGGCTGCAACGGACAGGCGGCGGCAAGCCGATCACGCTGATGGGCGGCGGAACGACGCGGGTCGGCGACCCGTCCGGCCGCGATGAAACGCGGCGAATTTTGACCATCGAGCAGATCGACGCGAACAAGGAGAGCATCAAGACGGTGTTCTCCAACTTCCTGACCTTCGGCGGCAACACGACCGACGCCCTGATGGTCGACAATGCCGAGTGGCTGGCACCGCTCAACTACATCGAGTTCCTGCGCGACGTCGGCCGACACTTCTCGGTCAACCGGATGCTGACGATGGATTCGGCCCGCCTGCGCCTCGAGCGCGAGCAGGAGCTGTCGTTCATCGAGTTCAACTACATGTTGCTGCAGGCCTACGACTATGTCGAGCTGGCGCGGCGCTATGGCTGCAACCTGCAGATGGGCGGCTCCGACCAGTGGGGCAACATCGTCACCGGCATCGATCTCGGCCGCCGCATGGGCACACATCAGCTCTACGCGCTGACGACGCCGCTGCTCACGACGTCCTCCGGTGCCAAGATGGGCAAGACCGCAGCCGGCGCCGTGTGGCTGAACGAGCAGCAGCTCAGCGCCTACGACTACTGGCAGTTCTGGCGGAACACGGAGGACGGCGACGTCGGCCGCTTCCTGAAGCTCTTCACCACCCTGCCGATGTCCGAGATCGACAGGCTCACGGCGCTGCAGGGTGCCGAGATCAACGAGGCGAAGAAAATCCTGGCGACAGAGGCAACGGCGCTGATGCACGGCCGCGCCAAGGCCGAAGCTGCGGCCGAAACGGCGCGGACGACGTTCGAGCAAGGCGCGCTGGCAAGCGGCCTGCCCAGCGTCGAGATCCCCTCGGGCGAGCTCGAGGCCGGCCTCGGCGTGCTGTCGGCCTTCGTCCGCGCTGGACTGGTCAAGTCCAACGGCGAGGCGCGGCGCCAGATCCAGGGCGGCGGCCTGCGCGTCAACGATGCCGCCGTCGAGGACGAGAAGGCGCTTCTCACACCCGCCGATCTGACGTCGGAGGGCGTGATCAAGCTGTCACTCGGAAAGAAGCGGCACGTCCTCGTCCGCCCCGTCTGAGCGTGGGCCGTCGCCACCTCGTGCCCGCCGGTCCCGCTTCCACCTGAGTTGCGGGGCGACGCCGCATAAAGGCCGGCGTCCCGGTCGCGCGGCTCGGTATTTGCCCCAATAGCTAGAAGACCGCCCCCCGAGGGCAGCCTACTTCTTCTTCGGCGCGTTCCCGGTGTTCGTCTCGGAAGACCAGCCCGACAACACCTCGGGCTCGACAGCGCCGGTGCGGCGCTTGGAGGCCGGTGCCGCCGGCGCGCTCGACGAGCGCTGACCGGCACTTGGCTGCTGAGGCGCAGGGCGGGGCGGCGTCACGCTCTGGCTCGGCGTCATCTGGAACATCTCGCGGAAGATTCCAGGCGCCACGAGCGACAGCGGATTCACGAGCACCTGTGGGTCCGACATCGACCCTTGAATGGCGAACGTAATGCCCAGGATCCCCTCCCCGCGCGGTCCGGCCAGGATCTGGCCCAGGCCGGGAATGACGCCGATTGCCGAGTTCAGCCCCTGCAGCGGAACGTAGGTGCCGCCGATATTCACCTGCCTGGTGCGGAAGTCGGCCTTGCCGCGCATCGTCGCGCCGACGAGCGGCCCGCGGATTTCCCCATCTCCCATCACGAACTGCCCGTGACCGACGGAGAACGGCACCCGCATCCAGTCGAAATCGATCGCCTGGCGCACGACGCGCTGCCGGCGCTGCTCGTAGGGCCGGGTCTCGTCGTGAACCTGCAGCACCTCGGCAACCACGGGATCGCCCAGAATGCGGAAGCGCTCAACCCGCAGCAGGCCAGTCTTCTCAGCCGCGCCGCGCCCCTCGAGATTGACGTCGAGCCGCATCCGCCCGCCAACGAGGCTCGGATAGAAGTCGATGAGACGGAAGGCTTGGCCGGCGTCCTCACTCACGGCGACGAGGCGGCGCTGCTTGTCCGCGCGTTGCAGCTCGACATCCAGCGGCTTGCCACCATCGAGCGTGCCATGGGCCTTGAGTGCGGTAAGCTTGCCATCGCGCCGGGAGAGCCGCATCGTAAGCCCGCGCAGCGACACGTCCGAAAATCCGATGACCGTTGCGATATCGACCTTAAGGTCCACACCCGGCGCGGTCTGGCGCTCTTCCAACGGCTGATCGGCGAGGTCGCCGACTGAGAACAAGGACCGGAAAACGTCGCGGCCGTCATAGGTCTGCCCCTGCGCGACGATCTCCCAGACGTTGTCCGTCCGCAGAGCTCCCTTGACCTCGAGGCGCGTCACGACGTTGGTCGAGAATTCCGGGAACTGGAATTCCCGGAGTTTTTCGTTCTGGTCGAGCTTCATCCAGCCGCTGATGGCGATGTTGTCCCCGACGATCTTGAAGTCGCGCAGCTCGATGTCATTGCGGGCGCCAACCTGGTGCACGTCAAACTGCATGGCTGCGTTCCGCCCCGGCGGCTTACGCCAGGCGATGTTCTCGACCACCATGTCGGCGCGGGTCAGGTCCGCCCAGACGTGAATCCGGTACTGCTCGTTGGCATCCCGCGTGATCGTCATCTCGATTGGCACCTCACCGTGGATGAGGTGACCGACTTCGATGCCAAGCTGGGCACGATCGGCGCTGTCGAGGGTCGATGTCAGCCGCAGCGGCGGCTGCCTCTCGGGCGGTGCATCGAAGATGTTGTGCCAGGCGATCTTGACCGGCACACCGGACAGCATCATGTCGCCGCGCGCATCCACGGCCTTGTCGGTGAAGCTGAAGGCGATGGTCGCAGCCTGTACGTCGTGACGTCCGACCAGCTTGCGGACGCGGCCGTCAGTCAGCTTACCGCGCCCTTCGATCTTCACATCGGTTGCCTTGACGTCCTTCTCCAACGGCAGAGTGAGCGCAATCTGCGCCTCGACTTTGCCCTCGACTCGCTCCGTATAGGGACCAGAGAGCCGGCCGAGCCTGAAGATGTCATGCTCCAGCAGCTCGATACCCGCGAGCACAGAGCCCTCACCGGTCATGACGATGTGGCCGATGGGGTCGTCAGCGAAGACATCGGCCACCGTAACGCGGCCCGACTTCAGCGCCAGCTTGCGCCCGCTCGCCAGCAGCATTGCCGCTTCCGGAATCGTGGCCTCGAGCTCCACCCCCTCGATCCGGAGCAGCGCCCGCGGCACCTCGATCGGCGGCAGGTCAGGCGTCGGGCGGAGCAGGACGTCGGCCGTTTGCAACGCCAGCGACAGCCGTTGCGGCTCGTTACCGCCGGCCATCTCCGACCCGCTGTCGAACTTCAACGTCCCGCCCTGGACCTGTCCGCGGACGAAGCTCTCATTGACCCAGTCGCGTGTATTGCTCGCCAGGGCCCGGGGCCACAGTCCCCGAACGGTCGCGACCGGCATGCTACCGATCTGCCCCTCGATCGATATGCGCGACCCGGTATGGCGCGGGCCGACTTTTCCGGAAAGCCGCACCTCACCGCCACCGGCCGTGAGCCTCTGCGCGATCGTCAGCGCCCCGGTATCGGGCTGGAACGAGCCCTCGGCCAGCCAGCGATCGATCTTCACGGGTCCAGTGGTGCCACCCTCCGGCATCACGACGCCGTCGAGGGCGCTCAGTCGATAGGCCCAGACCTCTTCCCCGTCGGGTCCCGTGGAGCTGACCACATCGCCGGTCGCGGTCACCCGGCTCTGGCCCCAGACCAGGGTCGAAGGCTCCATCCGCAGCGTCCGTGCCACGGGATCATAGTTGAGGTCGAGCCGGCCGCCCTCGATCGTCAGAGGCAGATCCGGCAGCCAGGGCAGGCGCAAATCACCCCGTGACAGGTCGAGCGAGAACGCTCCGTCCAGCAATTTGCCCGCCGATGTGAGTTGCAGTGACACTTCACCGTGCACCGGAACGTCGAGCGCGCGCAACGGCTCCAACGCCGGCAGCATCCCGGCAACCGCGCGGGGCACCAGATCGCGGACCGATGCCTTCAGATGGACCTGCTCGGTCTTGCCAGAGGCTTCGGTCCAGACCTGCAACGTCCAGGGGCCGCGGCTCGATGCAACCGTGACCGAGCCTTCGATGACGCTGCGCTGTTTCCTATGGGACAGGCTCAGATCGGCCTGCGGCACCCGCCATACGGACTGGTGCCCCTCGTGCTCAATGACCAACGTTGCGTTCTGCATGCCGATCTGGCGCAGGAACGAGGTCGCGTCCGAACGCTGTCTCGCCCGCTCCGACGCCTCCGCGATCACGCGGGCCAAGTCGAGCTGGCGCAGCACGACCGGCAGGCCAGGGTCGGAGATGTCAGAGGGGGTGAGACGTTCTGATGCCGGTGCCGGTGCGCCGCCGCTGTCCCCCGATAAGGTCGGCTGGCCGCCATCGGGCCGCGTGAAACTGAACGAGACGCCGTGCTCCTCCGAATAGGCGAGCAGCAGGCGCGGCTCGATGAGCACCACGCTTTCCGGCGACAGCCGCGCCGACCAAAGCCCTTCGACACTGAGCTCCACAGCCGCGAGTGGCGCGATTGCAACCGGGCTCCCCTGCTCGTCGAGGAGCTGCACGTTGCGCAGCCGGAACTCGACCTCACCCTGCTCATTAAGCCGGACGAGGGCATCCTCGATGCTGACGCCGACACCTTGCATCTCCGCCGCGATGCTGCGCGCGATCGGCTCGGCGAGCACCTTGAGGGAGATGGGACCGTAGAGGATCCGCGCGTAGAAGGCGCCGACCCCGACGATGATCAGAAGCACGAACGGCAGCAGATACTTGGCGCACTTGAGGCACGGCTTGGCGAGAGCCTGGCCGATCTCGACAGCTGGGTGGGCCCTCGGGCGCGGGGCAGCGATATCGCTGCGGTGCCGTCCAGGCCTCGTCGTTGCACCCGGCCGTCGTGTCACTCTCGATCCTTTCGTTAGTGTCCGCCCTTCCATCGGGCACAAACTTCATTTCAGGCAGCCCGCCGGAGCGGGGTACCATGTCGTCGTCCCGGCGCACCGGCAGGCCAAGTGCCGCATCGCCCAGAAAACCAACTCTGACCGAGAATCACGCGCTTGCGGAGTTACAATCTCTAGGTTACGTCCACAAACGATGTGCGAGATCAAAAACGTCGAAAGAAAGGCATCTGCCGGATGATCGGAGAAGCCGATACAGCCCCGGATTTCGAGCTTCCGACGGAGGACGGCAGCGTCCGACTGTCCCAGTTCCGCGGCCGGCCTGTCGTCGTCTACTTCTATCCCAAGGACGATACCTCTGGTTGCACAGCCCAGGCTCGCGACTTCAGCGCGCTGAGCCCAGAGTTCAAGGCCGCAGGGGTGCAAGTGATCGGTATTTCACCCGACAGCCCCGTGAGCCACGCGAAGTTCCGCAAAAAGCACGACCTCGACGTCTTGCTGGCGTCGGATGAGGACAAGTCGGTTTCCAACGCGTACGGCGTCTGGGTTGAGAAATCCATGTACGGCCGCAAATACATGGGCGTCGAGCGCTCCACATTCCTGATCGACGAGCGCGGCAACGTCGTGGAAGTCTGGCGGAAAGTGAAAGTTCCGGGGCACGCCGATGCCGTCCTGGCACGCGCGCTCCGCCTCAAGGCTTGAGTCCAAAGCAGGTCGCTTCGTCCGCGGCAAGTAGCAGTGACCGCGGCATCGAGGCGTGATAGGTTGCGGCCTGCTGCGAAGGACGTAGACGGACCGCCGGGGGGACGGGCGGCCGCACGGGGGTGCGGTTGCCTTCTTGTCGGTCGATTTCTGGCAAGAGCGAGGAGATGCGTTTCGATGTTGTCCAGCTTCACGAACAAGAAGACGGAAAGTGACGTTCCTTCGTTCGGCGGTGCGAAGGCCGGAGCTTTGGATTCAGGATTCTCCGCGCGCAGGTCCACCCAACCGGGAGCCGGGCCCTCCATCATCGGCCCCGATCTCGTCATCATCGGCGATCTCGTCTCGAACGGTCACGTCCAGGTGGACGGTGAGGTGCAGGGAGATATCCATGGCACCCATATCGTCATCGGCGAGGCGGCCCGCATCACCGGCGAGATCGTCTCCGAGGAGGTCGTGGTCCGTGGAACCGTGATGGGCTCCATCCGCGGCCGCAAGGTGATGCTGCAGGCCGACAGCAAGGTCGAGGGCGACATCTTCCACAAGTCACTCGCCATCGAGCAGGGCGCCTACTTCGAGGGAAAGTCGCGGCGGTCGGACGACCCGCTGGCCGGCGTTCAGCGCCCGGAGCTTTCTGTGGATACCGGGTCGGCCTCCGAGTAACCGGCTTCAGTCTCCGATCTGAGATCGCTGGCAGTGGCACGGAGCGAGACTGTGCCCGTGCCCGCAACGCCACGCAGCTGGCGGGTCATTGGACCGCCCACGGCGCTAGGTCGAGGCGCCGTCCACCCAGATGCTCGAACGTGCGGGACCGGCACGTGAACACGATCACCTGGTGCGCTCCAGCCGCTTGGCGGAGCGCGCCGAAAAGCTTCTCGATGCGCGTGTCGTCGGAATAGACCAGCGCGTCATCGAGAATGAGCGGCGTCGGCCTGCCCGCATCGGCCAGGAGTCGCGCGAACGCCAGCCGCACGAGGACGGCAATCTGCTCCTGTGTGCCGTCGCTCAGGGCTGATACCTGTTCGCTCACCGCCCCACGCACCACCGCTTCCGCCCCGAAGTTCTGCCCGATGCCGACCCGTGCACCAGGGAAGACGAGGTCCATGTACGGGTTGAGCCGATCCAGAACCGGGCTCAAATGCAGGTCGCGCGACTGTTGTTCGACCTGGGTGAGCGTTTCGAGCAGCAGATTGAGCGCTTCCAACTCGCGCTGAAAGCGTTGCACCTGCTCCCGCAATGACTGGTGTTTCTCTTCCAGCTCCGCGATCTCGGTCGCGATCCCATCCTGCTGGTCGCGCTCGAGCTCCCGTTCGAGGACCGCTAAGTCCCTCTCAACCCGGGCAAGCTCCTCGGCCGTACTCCGCTCCTGCTGTTGGGCATCGCGCAACGCAGCCTCCAGCTCCCGCATCCGCGCGTCATCAGGTGCCTTCTCCCGCCAAGCGGTCCGTTCACGGATGGCCTCGCTTGCGGCGGCGCGTGTCGTTTCCAGGGTCGCCTCGAGAGTGGCGAGTCGCGCCGCCCGCTCCTCTGATGGCGGCAACATGCCAGCAAGAGCCGCGAGCCGTTTCGCGCGCGCGCTTGCAGCGGCGGTGATATGCGCAAGCCTCTCCCGTGTCCTGGCATGGTCTTGCCCGAGCCGGTCCGCGGTCTCCTCTGCCTCCAGGACGGATGTGCCGAGCCGCTCGACCTCCGCTTCGAGCACCGGCAACTCGGGGAGATCGGCCTCGTCGGCAGAAGTCGGTTCGTTTAACGCACCAAGCCGCTGCAGTTCCTGATCGAGCGCGTTCAATCCTTCGGGGGCCCGCGTCGCAATACGGTCCTCGGCTTGAGCGATCTCGCGCTCGAGGCGCTGCCGCTCTGCCAGCCTCTCACGCGCAGCCGAAAGGTCCGGCACGCCCATGGCGGCGAGAAGGTCGGCCAGTTCAGCGCGATGAGCATCGAGATCGGCTTGGTCCTCCTCGATATTCTCGGACACTGCGGGGTCGATGGTGATCGTGCCGATCCCCTCTATCACGAGGGATATGGGATGCGCCGGCGTCAGCACCTCCCCGTCGCCGAGAGATCGGCCATGGACGCTGATCCTGTCCGCGGCGCCGGCAACGTATGCAATCCGCACTTTCGGCAATTGGGCTGCAATCCGCGATTCGAGCGTGGCGATCGCACCAGCCTCTCGCTCTGCAGCAATGATCCGGGCCTCGGTCACCCCCTCGCGGCGCAATCGTGCACGGAGCTCTGCCGCTAGCTGAGCCGCGCTGCGAGCCTCAGCCAAACGGGCGGAGAGCGCCTCGAAACGGGCCACGGCCTCGCGCCGGCTCTCCAGCTTCTGGCGCGCGCGCATCCGTTGGCGCTCGGTCTCGAGCCGCGCGCGCAGCTCCTCGCGCCGGGCGCGCGCACTATCGAGCGCATCGCCAAGTTGGCGCAGCATTTCCGTCAGCTCACGCTCGGTCGTCGCGCTGGCGGCGGCAGCCGTCTCGAGCTCGTGAGCCTCGGCAACCAGTCTTCCGAAGGCCTCGCATGCCTGCTGAGCCTCTCCCAGCCGGCTTTCGCATGCTGTGACATTCGCATCCACAATCTTGAGCTGCTGGCGCGCTGCAACCGCGGTTTCGTGGTCTGACTTGAGCTGTCGCAGGCGCTCGCGCCTGGCGCCGACCAATGCCGGATCGGTGAGCGTCGCCCGCCGCTGCCTGAGCCTTTCAGCCGAACTGACGCGGCTGCTGGCGGCACGAGCCCGGTCACGTGCCTCCTGCAAATTCTGCTCAACGGCGTTGCACGCCGCAATCGCGCTCGCATACTCCCCTGCCGGTCGCGGCGGCCGGTGATCGGTCACAAGCGCGCGCCGCTGCTGCATGATTTTCTCGCGCATCAGTCTCAGGTCATGCCCGCCGCTCGCCGCTGCTGCGATCTCGCGTTCGATCAGCGCGCTGAGCTGCTGTCGTGCCGGATCCTTGGGAACGGCGGGTTCCAGCGACATGCGCTGATCCAGCCACAACAGCCCCAGCCGATGCTCTCCACCATTGCCGATCAGCTCGGTCGCGCGGTGGTGCGCTTCCTCCCCACGCGCCGCGACCCTGCCTGACGTCAGATCGGTCAGCACCGCCTGCCTCTCGCTCAGAAACTGCTTCCTGAGCCGCCACAGCTGGCCCTCGATCTCGAAGTCCGCCTCGATCAGCGGTGTGCCACCGGCATAGGGCCTCAGGCGCTCGATGTTTCTGGACTGGGCGGTGTGGCGGGCGGTGAACAGGAGTTGCAAGGCCCGGAGAATGGTCGACTTGCCGAGCTCGTTCGGGCCAGCCAGGACGTCGAGCGCGCCCGATAATCCCTCAAGGGCGACGGGCGCGGAGAAGCACCCGACCTCCCGCAGCCGGATCGCGCGGATCTTCATGCCTGGTCTCCCCCGCGCGTCTCCTGCCACAGCACATAAAACTTCCGCAGGGCGAGCGATGCGGCGGGTGCCTGCGCATGCGCGGTATCGCGCGCTGTCCTGCTGAGGAGCTCCGCCACCCGGCGTAGATCGCCCGCACCGAATTCCTCGAGCTCGACGTCCTCAGGCAGAACCTGCAGTCCCGAGCTGTCGACGGTGAGATGAAACAGTCGCTGCTCGAACGCCGCCAGCCGCGCAGTGGCATCCGACCAGGCCGACAGCGAGGCGGTGCCGCCCAGCGCGAGCCGCATCAGCAACCGCTCGGGATGCGCGACCTTGGCCGCGATACTCTGCTCGAAGATCGCCAGACTTTCCGGGCCGGTCATCGCGAGCGTGCGTTTCCACCACGTGTAGTGCGCCGTCGCGTGCCGTTCGACCTTCACCGGCCCCCTCTCGCCTTCCAGGCGCACCACCAGCACGAAACCCGGCTCGTTATCTGGGAAACGATCCGGCTCCGGCGTGCCCGCGTACCAGACACGATCGGAAATCCGCGTCACGCCGTGCCAGTCGCCGAGCGCGAGGTAATCGAGGCCCGCCATCTCGGCGCGGCTGGGCGCAATCGGTACGGCCGCATCGCCATCCTCGCCGCCGAAGCCCTGGATGGAGCCGTGCGCGAGCCCAAGCCGGTAGCGGGCGGCCGGGGTTTCGGCAGTCTCCATCCAGGTCGTCGGATCGTCCCCCGAGGTGGTACGCGCCGTCAGCGGAGCCGGCAACAAGGCCACCTCGGGATCGATCATCTCGGGCCGCGGCTCCAGATGCAGGCGCACATTGGCCGGCACGCCGGCGCGCACGAGCCGCTCCCAGATGCCGCCCGCCTGCGCCGGATCGTGATTGCCCGGAAGCAGATGCCACGTCACATCCTGCTCGCGCCGCATACGATCGAGCGATTGCAGGAGATCGCGATCGGGGATGTCGCGGGAATCATAGACATCCCCCGCAACCAGCACATGGCGAGCCCCTGATCCTCGCGCGACAGCCGCGATACGGCCGATCGCAGCGAGCCGCGCCTCTCGCAGCAACGGCACCTTGTCGGCTGCAAATCCGCCGAATACTTTGCCGATCTGCCAGTCGGCGGTATGAACGAACGTGAACGTCATTGCCGGATAATGTTCCTATTTCGTTCCAATGACAATGGCCGAAGTCATGACGCTGGCGAACAAGACCTTCCCCTGGGGATAACCGAGTCGCAGTTGCGCCGGAGACGCCGTTGTCTCATGACTCGGCAACAAAGGCATTTCAGAGGCCGTGGATCGCGTGACCACAGACGTTGAGACGATTGTTGTCGGCGCAGGCGTCGTGGGCCTCGCCATAGCCCGCTCTCTGGCCGCAGCCGGCCAGGAGGTGATGGTTCTCGAGCAGCACGATCTGATCGGCTCCGAAACGAGCTCCCGCAACAGCGAGGTCATCCACGCCGGGATCTACTATCCACCGGGCAGTCTCAGGGCTCGGCTTTGCGTCGAAGGCAAGAGGCAGCTTTACCAGTTCTGCGCGGAAAACGGGGTCGGATACAGCCGGTGCGAGAAGCTGCTCGTCGCCACGGATGAAGATCAGCTTCCGAAGCTGAGGGCCATCGCCGAAACGGCCATCCGAAACGGCGTCGAGGACCTCGTCGAGCTCTCGGCCGCAGAGGCCCGGCGGCTCGAACCGGAGGTGAGCTGCGTGGCAGCGCTGCTGTCCCCCTCCACCGGCATCATCGACACCCATGCCCTGATGCTGGCGCTGCAAGGTCACGCCGAAGCCAACGGCGCCCAGATCGTGCTGAGCAGCCGGGTGGCCAGCATCTCATCCGACGGCCCGGGGACTTTCTCCCTGGCGATTGGTGGCCCTGACGAACCGCAAACGTCCATCACGTGCCGCAAGCTCGTCCTCGCAGCCGGTCTTCATGCTTCCCGCCTCGCGGAGACGATGGCCTATCCCTTCGGCTATCGTCCGCCGCCGACGTACTATGCCAAAGGTCAGTACTATGCCCTGAGCGGGCGCTCTCCATTCAAGCGTCACATCTATCCGATGCCGCAGGGCGCTTGGCTCGGCCTGCACGCGACGGTCGATCTGTCCGGGCGCTGCAAGTTCGGACCCGATATCGCTTGGATTCCCGAGATCGACTACAGCTTCGAGCCGGAAAAGCTGGCCAAGTTCCTGGACTTCATCCGCAGCTATTACCCGGGGCTCGAGGCCGATCGACTGCATCCCGATTACACCGGCATCCGTCCCAAGCTCTACCGGGAAAGCGAGCCGGTGCCGGATTTCGCCTTCCATGCCGAGGCACAGCACGGGCACCCGGGTCTCGTCATGCTGTTCGGTATCGAGAGTCCGGGACTGACCGCCTCTCTCGCGATCGGCGACTACGTGGCGCGCCTGATTTGAGGAGAGTTCGCGGCTGACCTGAAGCGCCGCGGACCCTTTGCCAACCCCTGCCCGGCCCCCGTGCGACACTCCTTGATTGGCGGGATGGCAATCCTGCCTGTTCAGGGCCATCCCGCAATCGTGCGCGCGTCGGGGCAGTGTGCCGCTTACCTTCGTTCGCCCGCCGCGAGCCGCCTCTCGACGAACATCGAGTAGCGGGACATGCCGAAGCAGAAGATCCAGAACACGACACCGGCGAAGACGTAGCCGGTCATCGGCGTCGTTGGCGAGAACCAGTTGGCGTCGCTCATGTTCTGCTGCACGATGCCCAGGAGGTCGAAGATGCCGATGATCAGCACAAGGCTGGTATCCTTGAACAGCCCGATGAAGGTGTTGACGATGCCTGGGATCACGAGCTTCAGCGCCTGCGGCAGGATGATGAGACCCATCTTCTGCGGATAGGTGAGGCCAAGCGCATCAGCCGCCTCGTACTGCCCCCGCGGGATCGCCTGCAGGCCACCGCGGATGACCTCGGCGAGATAGGCGGCCGAGAACAACGCCACCATGATGAGGGCGCGCAGTAATTTGTCGATCGTCCAGCCCGCCGGCAGGAACAGCGGCAGCATGACCGATGCCATGAACAGCACCGTGATGAGTGGCACGCCGCGGACGAACTCGATAAAGCCGACGCTCACCCAGCGGACAATGGGCATGTTGGAACGGCGTCCGAGCGCCAACAGGATGCCGAGCGGGAAGGCACCGGCGATGCCGACACTCGCCACCACCAGCGTGACCAGCAGGCCTCCCCAGCGCTCCGTCGGCACGACCTCGAGGCCGAGCCCGCCGTAGAGCAGCAAGAAGGCCAGGATCGGGAACACCGCCAGCATGTAGATGGTCAGATAAAGCTTGCCGCGGACCCAAGGGATCATCAGCGGCGCGAGACCGGCAATGGCCAGAACGTAGGTGAGGTCGACCCGCCAGCGCTCCGCCTCGGGATAGCGCCCGTACATGAACTGACTGAACTTCGCCTGCACGAACGGCCAGCAGGCGCCGGCGGTCTCTCGCGTACAATCGGCGCCGTTCCCGCCCGACCAGGTGGCGTTGAACACGGCCCAGTTCAGCACGCCTGAGATCGCGACGTAGGCGAGATAGAGCCCCAGCAGCGTCAGAACGGTGTTGCTGACGCTCGAGAACAGGTTCTCCCGAACCCAGGCCACCGGGCCGGTAGTGGAGCGTGGCGGCGGGCGCATCGTGGTGAGGGTGGTCTCAGCGGCGATATCCGACATGGCAGCCTCCCTCCTATCTCTCGATCAACGCCATGCGCTGATTGAACCAGTTCATGAACGCTGACGTGAAAAGGCTGATCGTGAGGAAGACGCCCATGGTCATCAGAATGACCTCGACCGCCTGCCCCGTCTGGTTCAGCACCGTGCCGGTGAAGACGCTGACGAAATCCGGATAGCCGATCGCCACTGCCAACGACGAGTTCTTCGTCAGATTGAGATACTGGCTGGTCAGCGGCGGGATGATGATCCGCGCGGCTTGCGGGATCACGACGAGCCGCAGCATCTGGCCATTGGAAAGGCCCAGCGCCTTGGCGGCCTCTTTCTGGCCCTTGGGCACGCCGAGTATGCCGGCGCGAACGATCTCGGCGATGAAGCTCGCCGTGTAGAGCGACAGCCCGAGCAGCAGCGCCACGAACTCCGGCTGCATGACGATGCCGCCCTGGAAGTTGAACCCCCTCAGCACGGGGTACTCCCAGTGCAGCGGCGCGCCGAGCACCAGATGCACCAGCAGGGGCAATCCGAGGATCAGGGCGAGGCTCGACCACAGAAGTGGAAACTGGCGGCCAGTCCGCATCTGGCGTCGTCTTGCCCAGATATAGACCGCGATCGATGCCGCTATTCCGACGAGGAATGCCGCGACGACAATGCCGAAGCCAGGATCAAAGACAGGCGCGGGAACATAAAGGCCACGCACGTTGAGAAAGCCGCCACCGGGGATCGCAACGCTTTGCCTCGGTGGGGGCAGGCTCTTGAGAACGGCGAAATACCAGAACAGCAGCTGCAGCAATAGCGGCACATTGCGGACGATTTCGATATAGACGGCGGCAAGCTTGGCGATCAGCCAGTTCGATGATAGCCGGGCGATGCCGATGAGGAAGCCGAGGAGCGTTGCGAACACGATGCCAACGGAAGCGACGAGGAGCGTGTTCAGCAGCCCCACCCAGAAGGCGCGACCGTAGCTGGAGACGTTCGAGTAGGAGATCAGCGACTGGGAGATATCGAAGCCGGACGTGCGGTCGAGGAAACCGAAGCCTGAAGCGATGTTCTGGCGCTGGAGATTGTCGGCAACGTTGTTGACGACCCACCATCCCGCAAACAGAAGGCCCGAGATCAGCAGCACCTGATAGATGACCTGCCTGACCTCGGAGCGATAGAGGAGGCTCGGCTGAATGGCCGTTTCCGTGGACCGGTTATGGGTCGTTACAGCCATTTCATTCCTCGATTGGCACAGCGCAAATACGGCTCAAGCGACCGCGCCGGCCGATGTCTCGGCCGGCGCATGATCACTTTCCCGCTTATCGAACCGGCGGGGCGTATTGCAGCCCGCCTTTGGTCCAGAGCGCGTTTTGCCCGCGCTCGATCTTGATGCGCGAGCCTGCGCCGACGTTACGGTCAAAGATCTCGCCGTAGTTGCCGACCGCCTTGATCACCTTCACGGCCCAATCGTTGTCGAGACCGAGGCCCTTGCCGAACTCACCCTCAACACCCAGGAGACGGCGGATGTCCGGATTGGTCGACGACTTCATCTCGTCAACGTTAGCCTGCGTCACGCCGCCCTCCTCGGCGTTGAGCAGCGCGAAGTGAACCCACTTCACGATCGTGAACCACTGGCTGTCACCCTGGCGGACGGACGGTCCAAGCGGCTCCTTGGAGATGATCTCCGGCAGCACCATGTGCTCATCCGGATTCTGCATCTGCAGCCGCTCGGCGTAGAGACCCGAAGCGTCGGTCGTGAACACGTCGCAGCGCCCGGCCTGATAAGCCTGCAGGATTTCCGCGGCCTTCTCGAAGACGACCGGCTTGTATTCCATCTTGTTGGTGCGGAAGTAATCGGCAAGGTTGAGCTCGGTCGTCGTGCCCGTCTGTACACAGACGGTTGCACCGTTCAACTCGCTCGCCGACTTCACACCCAGCGACTTCTTCACCATGAAGCCCTGGCCGTCGTAGTAGTTGACGCCGGCGAAGCTCAGGCCCAGCGAGCTGTCACGCGCGAGCGACCAGGTCGTATTGCGGTTCAGCACGTCCACCTCGCCCGACTGCAGGGCCGTGAACCGCTCCTTCGCCGTCGTCGGCACATACTTGACCTTGTTCGGGTCGCCGAGCACCGCGGCCGCGATCGCCTTGCAGTAGTCGACGTCGAGACCGGTCCAATTGCCCTTGTCGTCAGGCTGGGAGAAGCCGGGCAGTCCAACGTTAACACCGCAATTGAGGGCGCCGCGCTGCTTCACTGCATCGAGCGTCTTTCCCTGCGCCAATGCGGCTCCGCTGAAGCTGACCGCCAGCGCCGAAGCCAGTCCCAATTTCACGAGATGTTTCATTCCGCATTCTCCCACTTTGTATGTCCACAATAGCTTGACGACTTGCCGTCCCGGCTTTCACCGGTTGTAGGGTAGTTTCGAAGCCCGATCTCGCCTGTCAATTAAGCGACCGGCTAGTGATTCAGGATCTGCGAGAGGAAAAGTTTCGTCCGTTCCGACTTTGGATCGTTGAAAAATGAAAGTGGCGCGCCCTGCTCGACGATTTCGCCGCGATCCATGAAGATGATGCGATCAGCGACCGAGCGCGCAAATCCCATCTCGTGCGTCACACACAGCATCGTCATGCCCGAGCCTGCGAGCTCGATCATGACGTCAAGCACTTCCTTGATCATCTCGGGGTCGAGGGCCGAGGTCGGCTCGTCGAACAGCATGATGCGCGGATTCATGCACAAGGCCCGTGCGATGGCCACGCGCTGCTGCTGGCCGCCGGAAAGCTGGCCCGGATACTTGTGCGCCTGCTCCGGGATCTTCACCCGCTCGAGGTACATCATGGCCGTGCGCTCAGCTTCCGCGCGCGGCATTTTCTTTACCCACACCGGAGCGAGGCAGAGATTATCGAGAATGGTGAGGTGAGGAAAAAGATTGAAGCTCTGAAACACCATGCCGACTTCAGAGCGGATCTTGTCGATGTTCCGGAGATCGTTCGTCAGCTCGATGCCGTCGACGATGATCTTGCCCTGCTGGTGCTCCTCCAGGCGGTTGATGCACCGGATCAACGTCGACTTTCCGGAACCCGATGGGCCGCAGATGACGATTTTTTCGCCCTGGGCGACCGATAGATTGATGTCACGCAGAACATGGAACTCGCCGAACCATTTATTGACACCGACAAGCTCGACGGCGGGTACGTCAGGGTTTGCCGCGTGCGTGGCCGCGACAGACGATTGAGCCATGATCCCTCCCGGGATTTGAAGCAAACCTGCGCAACCAATCGGGTCTTGAGTTGCCCGATATCCGGTCTCGCCAACGGATTAGGCAAGTATGCCCGAGCCTTTAGGCGGGCGCAACGACGGGGTTTGCCATTTTACGAAGCACGAATTGTCTGCCGGTTGAGCAACGGCGAAACTACCCGCGCCAATCCTCCACGATCATGCTCGCTCCCTTCTCGGCGATCATCATCGTCGGCGCTGCGGTATTGCCCGAGGTGATGGTGGGCATCACCGAGGCATCGGCAACGCGCAACCCTTCCAGGCCGCGCACCCTGAGCCTGGGATCTACCACGGCATTCCCGTCGACGCCCATGCGGGCAGTCCCGACCGGGTGGAAGATCGTGGTGGCGATGTCGCCAGCGGCCTTTGCCAACTCTTCGTCGGAAGCGATTGCAGGACCGGGTTTGAATTCTTCCGCTTTGTAGCGGGCGAGAGCCGGTTGGCGCGCGATCCGACGCGTCAGGCGGATGGCGTCGGCGGCAACGCGGCGGTCCTCGTCGGTAGCAAGGTAGTTCGGCCTGATCTCCGGCGGGCTCTCCGGACGCGGCGTCGTGAGCCGCACGTGGCCGCGGCTCGTCGGCCGCAGATTGCAGACGCTGGCGGTGAAGGCCGGAAACGGGTCGAGCGGCTCGCCGAATTTCGGCAATGTGAGCGGCTGGATATGATACTGCAGGTTCGGCGTCTCGCGGGTCTCGTCCGAGCGGGCGAAGCATCCGAGCTGGGACGGCGCCATGGTCATCGGGCCCGTCCGCCACAAGGCATACTCGAGCGCGATGCCCGCCTTTTGCCAGATCCGCTGCGAGCGCTCGTTCAGCGTCGGAACCCCCGACACCTTGAAGGCGCAACGGACCTGCAGGTGATCCTGCAGGTTCTCACCGACGCCCTCCAGCTCGTGGCGCACCTCGACGCCGGCCGCCTTCAGCACCTCTCCCGGCCCGATCCCGGAGAGCTGGAGGATATGCGGCGACCCGATGGCGCCTGCAGCGAGGATGACCTCGCGCCGCGCCGTGACAGTCTGGACCCCGGCACCCTTCTTGCGGAATGAAAGGCCGGTCACCCGCTGCCCCTCGATGGTCAGGCGCTCGACCATCGCATGCGTGTGCAGCGTGAAATTCGGCCGCGCCATCGCGGGCCGGAGGAAGCCCTTCGCCGAGCTCCAGCGCAGCCCCTTGCGCTGGTTGACGTGGAAATAGCCCGAGCCCTCGTTGTTGCCACCGTTGAAGTCGCGCGTGCGCGGGATGCCGGCCTGTTCGGCAGCCTCCGCCCAAGCGTCGAGGATCTGCCAGCGGACGCGCGGCTGCTCGACCCGCCACTCCCCACCGCGGGCGTGGCGGCCGTCGAACTCCTCGGGCTCCATCGCCCATTGGTCCTGGTGCTTCAGAAAGAACGGCAGCACATCGTCCCAGGCCCAGCCGGTATTGCCGAGCTGGCGCCAGTGGTCGTAGTCGCGCGCCTGCCCGCGCATGTAAATCATGCCGTTGATGGCGGAGCAGCCGCCGAGCACCTTGCCGCGAGGGTACTGCAGCTTGCGCCCGTTGAGCCCCGGCTCACTCGCCGTCTCGAACCCCCAGTCGACCCTCGGGTTGCCGAAGCAATAGAGGTATCCGACGGGAATATGGATCCACACATAGTCGTCGTTGCCGCCGGCCTCGATGAGCAGGACCCGTACATCCGGATCCGCTGACAGCCTGTTGGCCAGAACGCAGCCTGCCGAGCCCGCACCGACGATGATGTAGTCGAATTCTCCGATCGAACCGGACATGGCAGGTATCGCTCCCCGAGACAGTAAGTGGCAGTGATTTATACTAATCCGGAGCCCACGGGCGAAGCATCTCACGGGCTTGTGGTTTTTGGCATGTCACGGCCGAAAAATGCGATCCGCTTGCCGTTCCAGTCCGCAGTCTGCAGCAGCCGGAACCCGCAGGCCAGATAGAACCTGTTGTTGCGAGCACCCTCGCCCGTCACGACGTGCACCCCTGGTGTACCCGCGCGCTCTGCGTGCTCCGCGAACCGCTCGATCAGCCGCGCGCCGATGCCCTGCCCGCGATAACGGGCGGTCAGATTGATGTGCAGGTGAGCCGGATATCCAGCGGTCAGAGCCGCGAAGGCGGCGAAATAAGGAATGTCGGCGAAGCGCGCGTCGTGCGCCGGGTCTTCCAGGCACCCCACGAGATAGCCCACGACCGACCCGTCATCCGTCAGAGCAACGAACGCCTCGTCGGGAAACCAGGCGAGGTAGCGCCCCAGCCAGCGCGCGCGATAGGCGTCACGTGTCGTGTCACTCTCGAACCGTTGTGTTCCGCTGGTCTCGAAGAAGATGGCCGCGATTTCCGCCTCTGCCCGCGCGCGGTCCTTCAGCTCGCCAAAACTCGCGATTGCGATGGCCCTGTCTCGATCGGGCATAACCCGTTTTCTCCTCCGCAATCATCAGGCCCAGGTCATGAACAGATATGCCGGACACGCATTGCTGGTAGTCAGATTACAACCTTGCTGCACTGCAACGTGGCATGCCATATACCAACCGTGAGCGAAGCGTTCGCCAGTAGCGCAAGCCGAAAGGACAAGATCATGAGCACCGATACCATCAAGCCGGCCTTCATCATCCCGGCCAGTCATGCCCTCCAGGGTTTCGTGGGCACCGTGCGCGAGTTCTTCGCCGCGATCCGCGAAGGCCTGGCTGCGGCCCAGCACTACGAGCGACTGACGGCCCAGGGCAACCCTCCGCAGAAGGCGGTCGAGATCGTCTTCCGCAAGCACTTCCAAATCCGGCGCTGATCTCCCCCCCGACAGCCCGTGAACCTCAGCCGTCGTACAGCCCCCTGTACGGCGGCTTTTTCATCTGTCCGACCATCTCGATGCGTTGACAGTCCGCCGCTCCCGTTCCTAGATGTGATCTGAAAACGAGACGAAATGTCCCGGAATTCGGACCGATGCGCGACGGCAATGGTCAGCTCAGGGCCGGGTCCCCGATCGTGCGCGGCACCGGCGACGATTGTGGGCCCGTTTCAAGCACGCGCGAGCGTCACCGCCACCGTGGCCACAATGTCGTCGACACTGGCGCCGCGCGACAGGTCGGCGATGGGCTTGGCGAACCCCTGCAGGAACGGGCCGACGGCCTGGGCCCCCGCCAAGTACTGCACGAGCTTGTAGGCGATATTGCCCGCATCGAGATCGGGGAACACCAGCACGTTGGCACGGCCAGCGACCTCGCTCGCCACCTTGACCTTCTTGGCCGCGACCGCCTCGACCAGCGCTGCGTCGGCTTGCAATTCGCCGTCGACCTTCAATGCCGGCTGACGCTCGCGCACGATGGCGAGTGCGGCGCGCACCTTCTCGACGTGAGGATGATTGGCGCTGCCGTGTGTGGAGAAGGAGAGCAGTGCGACGCGCGGATCTTGCCGGAGAAGGACTTCCGCGCTCGTCGCCGATGCGATAGCGATGTCGGCCAGCATGGCGGCATCCGGATCGGCATTGACAGCGCAGTCGGCGAAGACGAGCGCGCGGGGTGCGCCGTCATGGGTCTGCGGCAGCAGCATCAGGAAAAAGCTCGACGGTGTCGCGACCCCTGGCGCAAGTCCGACCGTCATCAGTCCCGCCTCGATCACCCGGCGGGTTGGATTGGCGACACCGGCGATCATCGCCGCCGCCTCCCCTGCAGCCACCAACGCGCCGCCGAAGTAGAGCGGCTTGCGCAGCAGCCGCTCGGCCATGCGCGCCGTCATCTTCTCCCGACCGGCAGTCACCGTTGCAGCGAGGGTCCCGACCGCCGCATCCGTTTCCGGATCGCGGATCGCCATATCTCCGAGCGCGATCCCCAGATCGGCCGCGCGGCCTTCGATCGCCGCACGCGGCCCGAGCAGGATCGGATGCGCGAGATCCTCATCGAGAATGCGCCGCGCGGCGCGCAGGATGCGCTCGTCATCGGCCTCCGGAAGCACCACCTTCAGTTGACGGCCTGTGACCGCGGCCCTGCATTCGGCGACGATATTCATTCCAACCACCCCGAGGACATCACACCGGCCCACCGCATGAGAACCGGATCTCAGCGCCTGGCATCGCAATTCCGGAACGGAGGAACAATTCCATGAGCGCAGCAGAGAATGAAACCAGGATTTACCGGGGACTGAAAGACGTTTATTTCGAGCGCTCCGCCACGACCTTCATCGACGGAAAAGCTGGCGAGCTGCGCTATCGCGGATACTCCATCCACGATCTCGCCGAAAACTCGACTTTCGAGGAAACGGGCTACCTGCTGCTTCATGGCGAGCTGCCGACACGGTCCGCATTGGCCGGTTTTGACGAGGAGCTCAAGGCCGCCCGGCAACTGCCTCCGGCCGTGCTCGACATAATCGCAGCCGTGAAGCACGCGCACCCCATGGATGTACTGCGCACCGCAGTCTCCGCCCTTTCCGCCTTCGATCCAGAGACCGCCGACAACAGCCGCGACGCCACGATCCGCAAAGGCATCCGCCTCACATCGCAAGTGCCGATGATCGTCGCCGCGCACGAGCGCATCCGCAACGGCCTGGAGCCGGTCGCGCCGGATCGTCAGCTGTCGCACGCCGCGAATTTCCTGTGGATGCTCAAGGGCGAGAAGCCGTCAGCCGATGCCGCCCACCTGCTCGACACCGACCTCGTGCTGCACGCGGAGCACGGCTCCAACGCCTCCTCGTTCACGGCGCGCGTGGTGATCGGCACCGAGGCCAACATTCACGCCGCGATGACGGCCGCCATCGCTGCCCTGTCGGGCCCGGCGCACGGCGGCGCGGCGGAAGACGTCATGCGCATGGCGCAGGAGATCGGCGCGCCCGCCAATGTTCCCGCCTACGTGAAGGCGAAGCGTGCGGCCAAGGAAGCCATCACCGGCTTCGGCCACCGTGTCTATCGCGCCGAGGACCCGCGTGCGCGCCATATGCGCGAGGGCGTCAAGCGGCTGTCGAAGGAGATGGGCGAGCCGAAATGGTACGAGATCCTGGAGGCGTTGGTGAAGGAGATGGCGCCCTATGCCCGCCACGGAGTCAACGTCAACGTCGATTTCTATTCGGGCGTGATCTACTACCTGCACGGCATCCCGAAGGATCTGTTCGTGCCGATCTTCGCCATCGGCCGCGTGCCGGGCTGGACCGTGCAGATCCTCGAGCAGCAGGCCAACAACATCCTCATCCGTCCCCTGACGCTCTACAACGGGCCGGAACCGCGCACCTACGTTCCCATGGATCAGCGCGGGTGACAAAAAAAACGGGCCGAAAGCTCGGCCCGTTTCTCGTTCTGCTTCAGCCTTACCAGCCGGCGCGGCAGGCGCGATAGCGGCGCCACCAGTAGGAGCTGCCGGTCACGCCCGCCCGGTGACGCAGCCATGAGCAGCCGCGATAGCTAGGGCCGATGTAGATTCCGAACCGCGGACCGCGGTGCCACCGGCGATGGTGATAGTGGCGATGCACGTAGCGCGGACGGTGGTACCGATGCCGCGAGACGTGACGAGGCCGGTGGAAGCTGCGATTGCGGTGGAAGCTCCTGCCGCCCCGGTAATGCCGGTGTCCCCTGACATCGACGACGAGGGTGGCATCTGACTTGATCATAGGCACTTTCGCGGCGGCAGCCCGGGCATCCTGCGCCTGGCCCCCGATCACGAAGAGAGCGGCTGCGGCCGCCAGCGACAACAATCGTTTTCTCATAGGACACTCCTGAACCGTTGCCGGCGTCGATCGCCATCGATCGCAGCCAGCATCCTTACTGCTTCCCCGCGTGAAGCCTGTTCAGTTTTGTTATGCGCTACAGAGAGTGCTTGTTCCAGTGCCTGTAGGCAGGGCCAGCGAATTGCTTCAGACTGCCCACTATCAAACAGCGCTGGCAATTTGGCGGCGAAATGACGGCGGCAAATCGGCAGGAACTGCGGGCGGCGCGGGCTCCCGGCTCTCCGTTTCCGGCTGCGGACCGTAGTTGGGGCTGAAGGGCTCCGTGGGATCGTCCGGACCGGACTTCGTGTGGCGCAGCGGCGGGATCTGCGCCGGCATGCCGTCGTCCTCCATCGCGACCCTGGGAACGGGCTCATACCACGCGCTCTCAGCATAGGGCGGCCGGCTGGAGCAGCCAGCAACGAGAGCGGCGAGGACGGGGAGGACAACAAAAAGTGCGCGTCGCGGAGCGGAGCCACGGCGCGTGCAAGCGTGCTTCGACAGACACATGAGAGCGAACTCCAACTGACGCGAACTGCCGACGATCAAAGCTCGTTTATGGTGAATATTCCGTTAACTGCCGTCCGGAAACGAAAAACCGGGCCGCGTGCAGGCGGCCCGGCGTTTTCGTCGAGGCGCCGCTACTCGCTGCGCAGCGCATCGATCGGGTTGAGGAGCGCCGCCCTGCGTGCCGGGAAGAAGCCGAAGACGATCCCGGTCAGGCCCGCTGCCGCCATGGCGATCATGATGGCATCGGCGTCGACGAGAATCGGCCACTCGGCCGAGAACGCCACGATGGCAGCCCCCCCGACGCCGATCAGGATGCCGATCACGCCACCCAGAAGGCTCAAGGTCACCGCCTCGACGAGAAACTGGGTCAGGATATCCCGCCGCCGCCCGCCAACGGCCATCCGGAGCCCGATCTCGCGCGTGCGCTCGGTCACGGACACCAGCATGATGTTCATGATGCCGATGCCACCGACGATCAGCGAGACGGCAGAGGTGGCGCCGAGCAGCCAGCTCATGGTCGAGAGCGCCGCCGTCCGCGCCTTCAGGAACTCGGCTAGGTTACGGACATTGAAATCGTCCTCGGACCCGGGCTGGATCCGGCGCCGCTGGCGCAGCACCTGCTCCATCTCCTCCTGCGCCTCCTCCAGGTTGGCGCCGGGCTCCAGCTTGACGTAGATCTGCCCGACCTGATCGTTGACGACCTGGCTGCGGCCGACGATCCGCCCGCGCGCCGCGGTGATCGGCACGAAGATGATGTCGTCCTGGTCGCGCCCGAAGCTCGACTGGCCCTTGGCGGTGAGCACACCGATGACCTTGAAGGGCACATTGGTGATGCGGAAATCCATGCCGATCGGGTCACCGGCCCCGAATAACTTCTCCGCAACGGTCTGGCCAATGACCGCGACGCGGGCGCCGGAGGTGACTTCCTGGCTCGTCATGTCCCGCCCCTCGGCCAGCGCCCAGTCGCGCACGGTGAGGTATTGATCGTGGACACCGCCGATCTGCGTCGTCCAGTTCATGTTGCCAAACACAACCGGGGCGTTGCCCTGCAGGTAGCCGGAAATCGCCACCACCTGCGGGACCTTGTCCCGGATCGCCTGCAGGTCGCGCTCGGCGAGCGGCAACCGCGTTCCCGCGCCCGCCGAACGGCCGCCGACGCGCGAGGCGCCGGGGTAGACGACGAGCATGTTCGAGCCGAGCGAGGCGATCTGCTTGTCGATCTCGCTGCGCGCGCCCGATCCGACAGCGACCATGATGATGACCGAGCCGACGCCAATGATGATGCCGAGCGTGGTCAGCACGGAGCGCAGGAGATTGGTCCGCAATGCGGCGAGCGCGACGGACAGGCTGTCGAAGAGGCTCATTCCGCGGCCCTCCTCTGGAACCCCGACTGCAGCCGGTCCTCCACGATCTGCCCGTCACGGAACACAATCTTGCGCCGGGCATATTCGGCAACATCCGCTTCGTGCGTCACGAGCACGACCGTGATGCCCTCGTCGTTGAGATCGCAGAAGAGCTGCATGATCTCCGCTGATGTCTTGCTGTCGAGCGCCCCGGTCGGCTCATCTGCGAGCAGGATTTTCGGATTGTTGACGAGCGCCCGCGCAATCGCCACGCGCTGCTGCTGGCCACCCGAGAGCTGGCGCGGATGATGGTCCATCCGCGAGCCGAGACCGACTTGGTCCAGCCGCCGCCTCGCCATCGCTTCCGGATCAGCCGGCTTCGGGTTGGCGTAGAGCAACGGCAGCATCACCTGCCGCAGCGCTGGCGTGCGCGGCAGCAGATTGAACTGCTGGAAGACGAAGCCGATCGTGTGGTTGCGCAGGACGGCGAGCTCATCGGAGGACAGGCTCGAGATGTCCCGTCCGTCGATCGACAACGTGCCCGAGGTCGGCACGTCGAGCGCGCCGATCAGGTTCATCATGCTCGATTTCCCCGAACCCGAGGGACCCATGATGGCCACGAACTCGCCCTCTTCGATTTCGAGCGACACGTCGTCGAGCGCACGCACGGTCTGGTCGCCCATCGTATAGATCTTCGACACGCCAATGGCGCCGATCAGGGCCGGGCGGCCATTGCTGGCCGCGCGCCTCGCTCCTGTCCCGTTCATTGGCTGACCTCGCGCGCCCGGGTGACGAGCACATCGCCCGCTTCGAGATTGCCGCCCAGGATCTCCGTGAACTGGTCGTCGCCCAATCCCAGCCGCACGTAGCGCTGTGCGAGCTGGCCGTCGGCACTGAGGGTCCAGACCATTGCCGACCGCGTGCTCTCCCGCTCCCGCTTCCAGCGCTCGAAGTGCGCGCGCTGCTCCTCGGTGAGGATCGGCGCGAGGATCTGCTCGATCCGGCTCATGAACTGGCCACCGCCGCGCCCGGCTTCCTCCTCGCCCGATTGCTGCTGTTGCTGCGGCCGGCCGAACATTGCGGGCTGCGCCGGCCTGTTGGCGCGCTGGCTCGCAATCCGCCTCAGCGCTTCGCCGAGAGTCGCCGCCTGCTCGTCGGTCAGCTGGAGCTCGGCCTTGAGCCGCTCGGCCATGCCGCCGCCGTTCTGCCTTGCGGGCGCGGGCGAGGCCTTGCCCGCCGTCTGGCGCGGCCGGAACCGCAGCGCGTCATTGGCGAGCCGCAGGACGTTGCCCCGCTCGGCGGTCACGATCTGCAGGTTCGCCGTCATGCCTGGAAAGAGCCGCCGGTCCTCGTTGGAGGCTTCGACGATGACCGTATAGGTGACGACGTTCTGCAGCTCGGTCGCGGCAAGGCGCACCTGGGTCACACGGCCCTCGAACTTGCGTTCAGGGTAGGCATCGACGGTGAAGGTCGCAGGGTTCCCCTCGGCGATGATGCCGACGTCGGCCTCGTTGACCTGCGCCTCGATGCGGATGCGGCGCAGATCCTGCGCAATCTGGAACAGCTCCGGCGCCTGCAGGCTGGCGGCGACCGTCTGCCCGACGTCGACCGTACGCGAGATGACCGTGCCGTTGATGGGCGAGCGGATGGTGGTGCGGTCGAGATCGATCTGGGCCTGCTCGAGCTGCGCCTCACGCTGCGCGATGCCGGCCTTGGCGTTGGCGATCTGGGCCTGCGCGATGGTCAGCTCGGCACGCGCCACCTCGGCGTCGCGGATCGCCGAGTCGAGGGCCGACTGCGCCGAGATGCCCCGGTCAGCCAGCGTCTTCTGGCGCTCGATCGCCCGTTCCGCCTGCCGGAGCACGGCTTCGGACTTGAGCAACGCCGCCTCCTGGTTCGCCAGTTGCGCCTTGGCGGCGGCGAGATCCGCCTCGGCCTGCGCGACCCGCGACTTGAACGTCTTAGCGTCGAGCACGGCGAGAACGTCGCCCTCCTGAACCTCGGTGTTGTAGTCGGCCGTGACTTTCTGGATCTGGCCCGAGAGCTGCGAGCCGACCTGCACCGTGACCAGCGCGCGCACGGGCCCCGAGGTCGAAACGACCTTGCGGATCGGGCCGCGCGTGACCTCGACCGTATCGAACGTCATGCCGTTCTTGCTGCCGCCGATCACACTCGGCAGCCAGAGGCTTGCGGCACCGGCGGCAGCCAGCGGGACGGCCAGCGTGAAGAGGTATCTTTTTAGTTTTGAGGTCATCTGTCGTGCGCCTGATCTAACGAGGATGAATCGAACAAAGAACGTCCCTGGAGCATGAATTCCGTCGCGTGAACGGGGCCTGATCTGATCCCACCATGCCCTGCCACAGTCTTTGAGTGACAATTTGCATGATTGTGGCAGAAGTTACGCCGCTCATCAGGCCGTAACACGCCGTTTTGTCGCCACCGAAGCCGTCCTCGCAAAATGAACGCCAGATGAATACAGCATTCAGGGTCGGTTCAACCATCTCCTTCTAGGCTGATAACACCCTGAGAGATACTTCCCCGGCGTGATCCAAGGGGCGCAGCGTTCAGGGTCGCTGCGCCCCGATTTTCTTCCTCCCCCGATTGGCAGCTCAAGCCGTCCGACGCCGTTTGATTTGGTGAGGACAAGGGGCTACCTTGCGCCCCATCCCGATGACGTCCATTTTCAAAGAGACGGAGGACACCCGTGTTCAAGCTCCCCGACTTGCCTTACGCATACGACGCGCTGCAGCCCTACATGTCCGCCGAGACACTGCAGTTTCACCACGACAAGCACCATCAGGCCTATGTCGACGCCTGCAACAAGCTGATCGTGGGTTCAGGGCTCGAGGGCAAGAGCCTGGAGGACGTCGTGAAGGGCGCCTGGGCGAACAAGAACCAGGGCCTGATCAACAACGCCGGCCAGCACTACAACCACACGCACTTCTGGAACTGGATGAAGAAGGGCGGCGGCGGCAACAAGCTTCCGGGCAAGCTCGAGAAGCTGGTGCAGGACTACGGCGGCTTCGACAAGCTGCGCGGTGACTTCGTCAATGCCGGCCTGACGCAGTTCGGCTCCGGCTGGGCATGGCTCGCCATCCGTGACGGCAAGCTCGAAGTCGCGAAGACGCCTAACGGCGAGAACCCGCTCATGCACGGCGCCGACCCCATCCTCGGCTGCGACGTGTGGGAGCACAGCTACTACATCGACTACCGCAACGCGCGCGCGAAGTACCTGGAGGCTTGGTTCGACAGCCTCGTCAACTGGGACTACGTCGAAGGGCTGATCAAGGCGTAACGCCAAGCTCCTCGCGAGCCAGAAGTGTGAGCATGACAAGGGCCGCGCCATTTTGCGCGGCCCTTTGTACGTTCAGCGCCACCAGCTCGTCTCACTCTGGGCACAAACTTGTTTCGTGAAAGGAACCTACCGGTATAACCAGGCGGCTGCTACGGGTTAGTTGTTTCGGCGTTGGGGGGAGTACGACGGTTGCTACGGGCATGTCTTCGAGCCCTGCTGTGCGCTTCGACACTCGTTGCAACGGGCTGCGCCACCCTCGACACACGCACACCCGTCCCCGATGCGGCGATGGCTGCCCGTGCTGTGCCCCTCGATCTCAACGGCGTCCGCGCCTGGGGCGACGAGGTTCCTGCGGATCTCGCAGCGGAAATGCGCAGCCGCCATCCCGGCATGCTGCGGCTTGCTCAATCCACGGGCCAGAGCAACCCCGTCGTGGACATCCTCGCCCTTTCAGGCGGCGGCAGCGATGGCGCGTTCGGCGCCGGCCTGCTCGCGGGGTGGTCTGAGCGGGGCAATCGCCCGGAATTCGAGGTCGTGACGGGAGTGAGCGCCGGCGCCATCACCGCGCCGTTCGCGTTCCTCGGGCCTCGCTACGATGCCAAGCTGCGTGAGATCTGGACACGGTATGGCACCAACCAGCTCATCATTGCGCAGATCGTGCCGGGCTTGCTCGGTGGTCCGGCATTGGCCGACAGCAGCCCGCTTCAGAACCTCATCGCCCGGTATGTCGACGCGCGCATGCTGGCAGAGATCGCGGCCGAGTATCGCAAAGGCCGCCTGCTGCTCATCGGGACCACCAATCTCGATGCCCAGCGCCCGGTCGTCTGGAACATGGGCGAGATCGCAGCCAGCCGGCATCCTGGGGCGCTCGAGCTCTTTCGGCGCGTGCTCCTCGCCTCGGCCTCGATCCCGGGGGCGCTGCCTCCAGTCAGGATACCCGTCACGGTCGATGGCCGGACCTACGAGGAGTTGCATGTCGATGGCGGCGCCACGCGTGAGGTGTTCGTCTCGCCGATCGAGGTGCCCTTCAAAGCGATCGACCGCTTCTACGACATTGCGCCGAAGCGGCGGGTCTACATCGTCAAGAACGGCAAGTACGAGCCCGAGTACAAGCCGGTGCGGGAGCAGGCCTTGCCGATCGCAGCCCAGGCCATCCAAACGCTCATCACCCGGCAGCACCACAACGACATCTACCGCGTCTACCGCATGGCCAAGGACAGCGGCGCCGACTTCAATCTGGCTTTCGTCCCGCAAAGCTTCCAGGTGAAATCGAACGAGACCTTCGACCCGCGTTACCAGGCCGCCCTGTTCGACGAGGGGTTGAAGCTCGCCCGATCGGGCCGAGTCTGGGTGAAGGTCCCCCCGGATATGAGGCCGAGGACGAGCAAAGCGCGCAAGTGAGCCTCGGGTCAGTCGCGGCCACCGATGACGGTGCTACTGCGGTGCCTCACCGAATGTCTTGAGGTACGCGATCAGAGCATCGATTTCGGCGGGCCGGAAGGTGAACTCGGGCATGGCCGGGTGACCGGTCACAATGCCCTCGGCCAGAGCCTCGCCCAGTTGCTCGGCCGGGTAGCGCTTGACGATGTCGCGGAAAGGCGGCGCCTGATGCATCGGGCTTTCACCCTCCCGGCCGATGGCATGGCAGCGCGCACACTGCTGCTCCGCGATCGCCCGGCCTTGCTCCGCCGGCGATTGCGCCAGGGCCGGATGGCTCGCGGTACCGACCCCAAGCGTCACGGCAAGGAGTATCGCGATCGTTCTCATGCTCACCTCTCGCCGTTTCCCGTGCACACCTGTTGTGGCACGGACCAAAACGGAACGCGAGCGATCTAATCGCGATCCGTCTCGAGCCGGGAGAGCCGCTCGCGATGCTCGGCCGCGAACTGAGCGAACCGGCCTTCCGCAATTGCGGTGCGCATGGCTGCCATCAACTCCTGGTAGAACCAGACGTTGTTCCAGGTGAGGAGCATGGCGCCAAGGAACTCCCCGGCCTTGACGAGGTGATGCAGATAGGCGCGCGAGTAGTTGCGAGACGCCGGGCAAGCGCTCCGTTCATCGAGCGGCCGCAGGTCCTCGGCATGGCGCGCGTTACGCATGTTCACGCGGCCGTTCCAGGTGAACGCCTGCCCATGGCGGCCCGACCGGGTCGGCATCACGCAGTCGAACATATCGACCCCGCGCGCGACGGCCTCGATCAGGTCGCCCGGTGTGCCGACGCCCATCAGATAGCGCGGCTTGCCTGCCGGCAGATACGGCACCGTCTTTTCCAGCGTGCTCAGCATCGCCGGCTGTCCTTCGCCGACGGCCAGACCGCCGATGGAGTAGCCGGGCAGGTCCATGGCAGCGAGCGCCTCGGCGGAACGCCGGCGCAGGTCCGGATAGATGCCGCCCTGCACGATGCCGAACAGAGCCTGTCCCGGAGAGCACTTCTCGGCAAACGCCCGCTGGCTGCGCACCGCCCAGCGCAATGACAGCTCCATCGCCCGGCGCGCCTCGTCGGGCTCGGCCGGAAAGGCGATGCACTCGTCGAGTTGCATCTGAATGTCACTGCCGAGCAGACATTGGATTTCGACCGACCGCTCCGGCGTCAGCACGTGGCGGGCGCCATCGACGTGCGACTGGAACGTCACCCCCTCCTCCGTGATCTTCCGGAGGTTCGCCAGCGACATGATCTGGAAGCCGCCGGAATCGGTGAGGATCGGCCCTGGCCAGCGCATGAACGCGTGCAGGCCGCCGAGACGCGCCACCCGCTCGGCGCCGGGACGCAGCATGAGGTGGTAGGTGTTGCCGAGGATGATGTCGGCCCCCGCCTCCCGCACCTGCTCGGGATAAAGCGCCTTCACCGTCGCCGCCGTGCCCACCGGCATGAACGCGGGGGTGCGGATGATCCCGCGCGGCGTCGTGACCTCGCCAAGGCGCGCACCAGCATCCTCGGCAATCAGCCGATAACCGAAGCCTTGGGTCATGACCTGTCCACCGCCGGATGCAGCAAGCACGCATCCCCGTAGGAATAGAACCGATATTTATCGGCGATGGCGTGCGCATAGGCGCGCTGCATCACCGGCAGCCCGGAGAAGGCCGCCACCAGCATGAACAATGTCGAGCGCGGAAGATGGAAGTTGGTCATCATGAGGTCGACTGCCCGGAATTGGTAGCCGGGCGTGATGAAGATTGCGGTCTCATCCGCGAATGGCTGGATCTGGCCGTGCGCGTCGGCAGCGCTCTCAAGGAGCCGCAGTGCCGTGCTGCCGACAGCGACGATGCGGCCACCGGCGGCCCGTGCGGCGTTGAGCGCGGCTGCCGTATCGGCGCTGACGACGCCCCACTCCGCATGCATGCGGTGATCCTGGGTGTCGTCCGTCTTGACCGGCAGGAACGTCCCGGCGCCGACGTGCAGCGTCACGAACTGGTGCCCGATCCCCTTCTCGCCGAGCCGGGCCAGGAGGCGATCGGTGAAATGCAGACCGGCCGTCGGTGCTGCGACCGAGCCCTCATGGCGGGCGAAAACAGTCTGATAGGAGGCGCGGTCCTCGTCGGTCGCACCGCGCCGGCTGGCGATATAGGGCGGCAGCGGCATGTCGCCGAGCACGCCGATGGCCTCATCCAGATACGCGCCGTGCACGCTGAACGCGAGCTCCACCCCGCCGCCCTCACCCTTCGCCGCGACGGTCGCGTCGAGCGTTCCCATCAGGCACACGCGCCCCTCATCACCGAAGCGGACGCGGTCGCCGGGCTCCAGCCGTTTCGCGGGGCGGGCGAAGGCACGCCAGCGGCTCTCGTCGATCCGCTTGTGGAGGTTGAATTCGACCCGCGCCTCGTGCTCACCCCGGATGCGGAGCCCCGTGAGCGCCGCAGGGATGACCCGCGTGTCGTTGAAAACGAGCACGTCGCCCGCTCGCAGGAGATCGGGCAGCTCCGCGACACTGCGATCCTCAAGCTCGGGCGCCGCGCCGGGGTGGACGACCAGCAAGCGCGCGCTGTCGCGCTCAGCCAGCGGCTTGAGCGCGATGCGGTCCTCCGGCAGGTCGAAGTCGAAGAGATCGGTTCGCAAGATGTCGTTTCCTGGTATCGCGCGAACCTAATCCAGGATGGCGGCCAAGGGGAGAGGCTATTCGGGCGCGCCCCCGCCTGCCAAAGGGGACGGCTGCGACAGCGCGGCCCCGTCCACATTTGACGGGGATCAAAAGTCTCCGAACCGTCCACTTTTACGGTCCGGCGCACAACTCATCGCGGGAGTGCCGGACCATGAATCCCGATGTCGTGAAGCGCTATGCGGCCCCGGTGCCGCGCTACACGAGCTACCCCACCGCGCCGCATTTCACCGCCGCCATCGGTCCGGAGGACTACGCGCGATGGCTCGCCGCGCTCCCGTCCGGCGCATCCTTGTCCATCTACGCCCACATCCCGTTCTGCAACCAGCTCTGCTGGTACTGCGGGTGCACCACCAAGGCGACCCGGCGATACAAGCCGGTCGCGGACTACGTCACGGCGCTCCTGGAGGAGATCGCGACCATCTCCAGCCTGCTGCCACTCGGCTGCCGGACAGAGCACGTGCACTGGGGCGGCGGATCGCCAAGCATCCTGCAGCCCGACGATATCCGCCAGCTCGCCGATGCCATCTCGGGGAGCTTCAATCGCACACCGGAGGCCGAGTTCGCCGTCGAGGTCGATCCGCGCCACATCGATGCCGAGCGCGTGGCTGCGTTCGCTGAAAGCGGTGTCAATCGCGTCAGCATCGGCGTGCAGGATTTCGACCCGGCGGTGCAGAAGGCGATCAACCGCGCGCAATCCGTCGCGATGACCCGTGCCGCCGTCGAGATGTTCCGGGACGCTGGCGTGCCGAGCATCAATATCGATCTCGTCTACGGCCTGCCGCATCAGAGCCGGGATGGCGTCGAGCGCACCATCGAGGAGGTGATCGCGCTCGCGCCGGACCGCATCGCGCTGTTCGGCTATGCGCACCTGCCCGCGCGCCTGCCGCATCAGCGGCTCATTCCGGACGACAGCCTGCCCGGTGTCACGGAGCGTTTCGCGCAGGCGAACCGGGCCGCAAACCTGCTCGTCGCCGCCGGCTACAGGCGCATCGGCCTCGACCATTTCGCCCGGCCTGACGATCCTCTCGCGACAGGTCCCCTGCACCGCAATTTCCAGGGCTACACCACCGATGCCGCCGACGCGCTGCTCGGGCTCGGGGCTTCCTCCATCGGCAAGCTGCCCCAGGGCTACGTGCAGAACTGCACCGCGACGGCCGAGTATCAGCGGCAGGTGCGCGCCGGCAGCCTCGCCACGGTCAAGGGACGGGCGCTCACGGAGGAAGATCGCGCGCGCAGCCTCGTCATCGAGCGGCTCATGTGCGATCTCGCCTTCCCGGCCGAAGAGTTGAAGCAGCACTTCCCTTCGATCGCCGCGCCGTTGATCGCGGAGGCACGCGCAGTCATCGAGGGCGACGCCGACGGCCTCGTCACGCCCGATGGCGACGGCTTCCGCGTCACCGAGAAAGGCCGCCTGTTCCTCCGCCCCCTCTGCGCCTGCTTCGACGCCTATCTCGGGCAAGGTCAGGCACGGCATTCGGTCGGGGTTTGAAGTTGCGCGCGCCTTTCGGCGTCCGAGAGGTCGAGATTGTCAAATGGTCCCGGTGCCTTGCCAGGAGGGTACCCGAGGGCGTATTCGGCGCGGAGCGGCTCTCAGGCGACGATTGCGACCGACCCGAGCTGCTTTCCAGCAGGACAAGTGACCCCGACATG
>JAEZHL010000241.1 GCA_023416575.1 Pseudomonadota bacterium | reverse complement strand
TCGATCCACCAGCGCAGCCGATCCGTTCCTTGATAGACGCCGACACCCGCGGCCTCGCCTACCGCTACCTCGACGCAGCCCAACGCCGCGTAATAGAGCGCATCGTCGGGCACCGCGATCAGGTCGCGGGGACCGGCGCCCGCCGGCAATGGGCAATCGCGCTCCTTCCAAAGGTTCGTCAGGTGATGGCGCCAAGCCTGCTGCAGACCCTTGAAGAACAGGTTCGGCCCGCCGAGCAGCAGCACCTGCGGCAATGGCGTGTTGCCTTTCGTCAGCGTCGCGAGGTTCTGATAGACGACCGCCTCGAACAGGCTCGCGATGATCTCCGCCACCGGCACGCCACCCTTGAGCAGCGTGTTGGCATCGGCCTCGGCGAAGATCCCGCATTTGGAGCTGACCTTGTGCAGGCTCATGCCGTCGTAGGGCATGGCCGCGAGATCCTCGGCCGGGATGCGCAGCTTGCGCGCCGTCTTCTCGATGAAGGTGCCGGTGCCGCCGCTGCAGGCGGACTGCATGTAGACCTGCTTCGTCTTGCCAGCGCCGCTCTCGGTAAAGAACAGCGTCTTCATGTCCTCGCCGCCGATTTCCGAGACGAACCGCACGTCCGGATGCAATTTTTCGACGGAGGCCGCGACTGCCACCACCTCCTGGATGATCTTGCCGCCGACCAGCGGCGCGATCAGCCCGGCGCCGGAGCCGGTGAAGAAAACGAGATCGCGGCCCTGCGACAGCCCGAGCTCGCTCTCCATCCTCGCCAGGAACTCGATCGCCTTCTCGGCCTGCTTGGTGTTGTGGCGCTGGTAGTCCCGCCAGAGCACCGCGCCATCCTCCACGACCACCGCCTTGATGGTCGTCGAGCCGACATCCATGCCGACGATCTTCATGTCGCCGTCTCCAGCGTGCGGTTCGCGACGTGCAGCATGAGGTTGGCCGCCGTTCCCGCCGCTCCCCGATGCGGCACATGGTAGGTCGCGCGGCGCATCTCCGGCTTCCTGTCCAGCCTGTCGCGCACTTGCTCGGGATCGAGCCCCGTCGCTTCCATCGCTTTCACGTACTCGCGGATCGCGCGCTTCTTGGCTTCCGTCAGGATCATCTGGCAGCGGGAGAGCGCGTGCACCTCCGCGTCTCCCTTGACCTCGATCGGGGCATAGAGAAGCTCCGGGTGCTGCCCGACAACGCCCGCCATGGCGCCGATGCTCATTGTGTTCGGCATGCAGGAATAAGGCGACAGCTCGCAGATCATGTGCGCCTTGTTGTGGAGATGGGCCCAGAGCGCCTTGCCGATCAGCATGTCCCCTTCCCCACCCGAAAGCCGGTGGTGGAAGTAGGGCGCGGCCAGCCGGCGCAGCTCGTACTGATCAGGGATCTCGTGCGGGATATTGCCCAGCGCCTTGCGCATGCGGTTATAGGCGCCGCGGAACACGCCTTGCAGCGCCTTCAGTCCCCAGATCTTCGCGCGTGCCCCGCGATCGGTGCCAATGCGGTCCTCGAGCTCCTGCACATAGAAGCGGATCCAGTAGTCGAGCCAGACCACAATTGCGGCCGGATAAACCTCCGCGCCCTCGGATTCGAGCCAACGGTGGATGTTGTAGTTGGGATCACCCTCGACGGTCTGCAGATAAAATTCGCCCGTGATCTTCACCACCGGCTTGACCTGCAGCCGGTCGACCTCGATGGCCTCGAACTTGCGATGCACCTCACGTAACGCGCTGACGAAGTAGTTGGTCGCCAGATGCCAGGCCACCGCACCCCACTTCTCGCCGCGCGGCGGACGGTTGCGGAACACATCGCTCAGGTAGGCGACGCATTCTGCGACCACCTTGTCGGTCTGGCCGGGCACCACCTCGTAGGGGCGCGTACGGTACTCGAGGCTCTGCAGCGCGTCGGTACACAGAATGGCCCACACCATGCCGAGCGTCAGCGGGATGTTGATTTCGAGCCCGCCCCCCTTCAGCGCGCCCTGATCCATCCGGTTCTGATCGACCAGAAACACGCGGAATGCCTCGAGGCCGACATTGCGCAGCGCAAGCTCATAGCTCTGATGATATTGGCCGAAGCGGCAGGCCCCGCACGAGCCGGCCGTCACGTAGGCGTATTTGTCCGCGACGGCTTCCGGGCCGATCCGCTTGCCCTCTTCGCGCAGGAAATTCGCAAGATTGCCAGTGGTGAAACTCGTCGGGCAGCATTGTCCGATGTCGGCGAGCTCACGGCCGAGCAGCAGATCGGCCTTGGTGGCAACGGGCAGCGGGCGCGCCTTGTAGCCCTGGTTCTCGAACACGGCCTGCATCACGCGCTCGACGCGCCAGTGCAGCCCGCCGTAAAGGATCTCGACGTTTTCGATTTCGGACTTCGTCAGTGGCCGTGGCTTGTACGCGCGATAGTGTTGTTGCTGCGGCGAGGTGGCCATGCACTGCGCTCCGTCCGGAGGTCCCGTCGTGACCACGAACAGCTCAGAGGGCGAATTGGTTCCCGGAATCTGCGCGCCAGCGCGCGGTTGCGTACGCAATGCGCTAACATGCCTAGCGGCATGAACGGAGCATCACGGACTGCCTACAACCGGCACTCCGGCGACGAACTAACGCCCGCTCAGGGATCGGAGTTCCTGCCGCTTACGGACGTCACCGCCGGATCGCGGGCGTCTCGATCGCCAAGCCGCGGGCGCGCCAGGCGAGGTAGAGTTCCAGGGCGAGATACTCCGGCGAACCGTAGTCCAGCACCTCGGCCCGTACCCCGAGGCTGCACGCGCGCAGGCGCCTATGGAGTGAGCCCATGGATTGCCACTCCAGCCGGTAGATCGGGAACCCGGTCGGATGCCCCTGGCTGATGGTATCCCCGCGCAGCTTGCGGCCCCAGTTCTCATCATGGCACTGCGTGCACGCCAGATTGAGCTGGCCCTGGCGCGTGGTGAAGAATGCGCGGCCAGCCTCCAGGATTGGCGCGGCCGCACCGCCCGTATCGACAGCGATCGGCAGCCCGCGCGACTGGTGGGCGATGTAAGCCGTCAGACTCAGGAGCTCGTTCGACTCAAAGGGCAGCGGCGCTGCGCCCTGACGCCCACCACGGCAATCGTTGATGCGCAGCTCGAGATTCATCAGCTTGCCGGAGCCGGGGTCGACCATCGGATAGCGCGCCGCGACGCCCTTCATGCTCCGGGTCGCATCGCCGTGGCACGTCGCGCAGGACTTGCCCTCGGTGCCTGCAGGCGCCTTCCAAAGCTCCGCGCCCGTCTCGACCCACAGCATGCCAGGATTGGCACCATCGTCCGCCTGCTGCGCCGTGAGGGCGGGCGACAGGAAGCTGGTGCCGGTGCGCCTCTCCTCCAGCCTCAGCGCCTCGGGCATGCGCTCGTCCGAGCCGGTATCGCCCGCCGGAGCCGGCTGACCGGCAGCTCCCGACGCCAGAGGAAGTGCCAGCAACAGGAATACGGCCCGAAAAACGCGCAGGGATCGGCAGGGCAGCGGCATCAGGTGACGGAGATCTCAGCCTTTTCCATAACCGAGCTCCCGCGATCGTCGGTCCAGGTGAAGACGATCTCGCCGCTGGCGACGGCAACGGTCGAAAACGCCAGGTACGGATTGGCCGCCACGCCCTGGGTCAGATCGGCGCTGAAGATCTCCTCGCCGTTATAGGTCGCCACGAACCGGCTGATGATGTGCCGCGGAATAACCTGGCCGACGTTGTCGCGCCGGTAGCCGGTCTCCATCGGGTGCCTGATCAGCGTCTTGATCTCGATCACCTCGCCGCGGGCTGCCGATTTCGGAACCACGATGCGCGCTTGCGCCATGACCATGCCTCCTCAGCCGCCATCGATGCAGGCCGACAGTGTGACGACGATCTCCGCCCCGCCGGTCCAATAGCTGCCATCGCTCATCTCGGCGACGGCCAGGACCCGCTGCGTATCGGCCATGCGGACGCTCGTCGATACCTTGGCCCGGCCGGCGCGGGGGCCGAGATTGAAGCGCGCGACCTCCGCCACCGGGTTCTTCTCCGACAGGATGTGAATGGCCTTGACGTGGTCGGCCGCCGACATGGGGCTGTCGACGGTGATGGTCAGCGGCACCGAGAAGCCGTTCTCGGCCAGGGCTGGCAGATCCAGTGTGACCCGGCCCTCTTTCGCGACGGCACCGCCGGTCAACCTGCTCAGCGCCTCCGACAGCTGATCACCTCCGCTTGCGCGCGCGCCGGTCCCCAGCGGGAGCAGCGCAATGCCGGCGAGGCCGCCGGCAACCTGCCGCCGCGTCAGCGGAATGCCTCGGTGTGAATGGCTCATCGGCACCTCTCAATCGCGTAGTGTCTGCAGGTAGGCAACGACGTCCTCCACCTCCTGCGCGGTCAGGACCGGCCTGTTGCGGTAACGTTCCGCCACCCGCGTCAGGTTGCCGATCCGATAGTAGGGCGGCATCAGCGTCGCCGGGTTGAGCCGGCTCTGGTCGACGACGCGGAGCCGGAGTTGGCCGGCCGTGAGCGCCGCCCCCACTCCGGCGAGATCGGGCCCCAGATCGCCCTGGAACCGCTCCTGCGGCTCCGGCACCCGATGACAGATGAGGCAGTTGCCAACCTCCCTGTCGCGCACGAGGCGTTGGCCGCGCACCGGATCACCCGGCGAGTCCGTCAGCGGCTCGGGGATGGCATCCCCGACGATCCTGTCGGCCGGCAGCAGCGGCCGCTCCTCAGCCGCCGCGCCGAGCGGCAATGCAAGCCCGATCAGCACCACGCAGGTCAGCCGTCGCATGCCCGTTGCGAGCCTGCCCGCTCAGACGAGGCCGTGGTGCTTGAGCGGCAGCGTGCGGACGCGCTGGCCCGTCGCCGCGAAGATCGCGTTGAGCACGGCGGGCGCGGCGACAGCGATGGTCGGCTCGCCGATACCGCCCCAGAAGCCGCCCGAGGGCACCAGCACCGTCTCGACCTTCGGCATGTTCTCGAGCAGCAGGTTCTCGAACGTGTCGAAGTTCTCCTCCACCATGCGGCCGTCCTTGACCGTGTTCTCCTGATAGAAGGCGGCGCCCAGGCCATAGACGACGGAGCCCTCGACCTGCGCCGCGATCTGGTCCGGATTGACGGCGGTGCCGCAGTCCACCGCGATCACCAGCCGGTTCACCTTGATCTTCTTGTCGGGTTTGAGCGAGACCTCGGCCACCGCCGCGCAGTAGCTGCCGAAGCCCATGTGCTGGCAGAGGCCGCGGAACACGCCTTCCGGTGCCGGCTTCGACCATTCCGCTTTTTCGGCTGCCGCATTCAGCACCGCCAGATGCAGCGGGTGCTTGTCCATCAGCTTGCGGCGGAACTCGAGCGGATCCTTGCCCGCGGCATGAGCAAGCTCATCCATGAAGCATTCGAGATAGATCGCATTCTGGTTGTGATTGACACCGCGCCAGAAGCCAGGCGGCACGTGCGTGTTGCGCATGGCATGGTCGATCAGCAGGTTCGGGATGGTGTAGCCGATTTGCCCGAACGGATTGTCGGCGTTGGCATGGAGGCCCTGGAAGTGCAACGGGTCCATCCCGTCACGCAACCCCGTCGGGTTCACCGCTGCCAGGATGGACTGGCCCGAGATGCGGAAGTGAAGTGCGGCAAGGTCCCCCTTCTCATCGAGTGCCCCCGTGAGCTTAGCCTGCGTGATGGGGCGGAACTTGCCGTGCAGCATGTCCTCCTCGCGCGACCAGATCATCTTGATCGGCACGCCCGGAACCTGCTTGGCGGCGAGGACCGCCTTGGTCACATAATCCTGGAAGCCACGGCGCCCGAACCCGCCGCCGAGATGGCTCTTATAGACCTCGCATTTTTCCGTCGGCAGCTCCGCCGCCGCGGCACAGGCCGCGAGCGAGGCCTCGCCAATCTGGGTCGCCACCCAGATCTCGCAGCGCTCCGGCGTCCACTTCGCCGTGCAGTTCATCGGCTCCATGCAGGCGT
>JAEZHL010000176.1 GCA_023416575.1 Pseudomonadota bacterium | reverse complement strand
GCCGGCATCAAGAAGGTGCTGATCCCGGAGGAGAACGCCAAGGATCTGGCCGATATCCCGGAGAGCATCAAGAACGCTCTCGAGATCATCCCGGTCGCGCGCATGGACGACGTCCTCAAGGTCGCTCTGGAGCGGATGCCCGATCCGATCGCCTGGGAGCCGGAGCCGGCAGCAGCCGTCGCTGGTGGACAGCCGGATGGCTCTCGGGTTACGGCACACTGACAACGGTGTGATCCTACGATAAAGAAGACCCTCGCTGCGTGGCAGCGGGGGTCTTTTTTTAATGTCCGTGGAGTGGAGATTCCCGCGTTTTTGCCCGTATTTTCGGGCTGAATCGCGCTTTCCGCTTGACGCAAGAGACCGGAAGTCGTTGGGTTTTCGATCTCTGGTGCCTGCAGCAGATTCCCATCTAGCTGAAGGCTTCTATCCAAAAAGCTACGGTGCCCGGGTACAATCCTGGTTCGAGGACAACGAAAATGAGCAAGAGAGATCTGATCGACGCCGTTGCCCAGAATGCTGAGATCACGAAGGAGAAGGCGGGTGTCGCCGTCGACGCTATGATCTCGTATATCGAGGCGACGCTGAGCAAGGGTGACGAGGTGAGCATCCCGCCACTCGGCAAGTTCAAGGTGACGAAGCGCGCCGCCCGCACTGGCCGCAATCCGTCGACCGGCAAGGAAATCGAGATCGCGGCTTCCAACGTGCCGAAATTCCAGCCCTCGAAGACCCTCAAAGACAAGGTCAACAAAGGCTAACGACGCGGCGAACGTCTCGGGGGCGCTCTCGAGCTTCAGCCGATGCCGCGGCTTCGACGTCGGCACCCGGCACCGTCTCATCGCTCCGGTCCGACGTTTCGCAACGCCACTGATGGGGGTCCCGGTGCCTGCCTGCTTCTGGGCAGGCACCTCGGGCATCGGAATGCCCTTCGCTTCTTCTTAAGCGCTTTCCGATTGGCTGCATTCCGGGCAAGGCCCGCGGAGATTTGCGGCTCAAACCGGCCAGAAAGCTGCTCGCATCAGGGCAGCGCGCGGACCGTGATCCTGCACCACCTGCTGTGACTTGTCCTGAAGCTCTGCCTTGCGGCAAACCGCCGGGTTGGGCGAGGGCGGCTGCTGTTCGGAAGCGCTCGCTGCCCGCATCGCCGATCGAAGCCGCCTGCCTGGCCGAAGCTGAAACGCGCGGCTTCGCCCGGCACCCGTCAGGCGAAGGGGCCGCCGTTGTTGGCCGGCTCGATGCTCCGCGGCGTCTTGTTGGCCATGCGCACGGCCTCCTCGGCCGCCCGCACCAGCGCCTTGGCTTTATTGATGCATTCCTGCTGCTCGTTCTCCGGGATCGAGTCGTAGACGAGCCCGGCGCCGGCCTGGACGTGCATCACCCCGTCCTTGACGATAGCGGTTCTGAGCACGATGCAGGTGTCCATCTGGCCATCGGCGGAGAAGTAGCCGACGCAACCCGCGTACGGTCCGCGCTTGTCCTTTTCGAGCTCGTCGATGATCTCCATGGCGCGCACCTTGGGCGCCCCCGAGACGGTACCGGCCGGAAATCCGGCCATCAGCGCGTCGATGGCGTCCTTCTTCGGATCGAGCCTGCCGATCACGTTCGAGACGATGTGCATCACATGGCTATAGCGCTCGATGACGAAGCGCTCGGTGACCTCGACGGAGCCGATCTCGGAGACGCGGCCGACGTCGTTGCGGCCGAGATCGAGCAGCATGAGGTGCTCGGCCCGCTCCTTGGGATCGGCCAGCAGCGCTTCGGCGAGCGCCTGGTCCTCGGCGGCCGTGGCACCGCGCCGGGCCGTGCCGGCGATCGGGCGGATCGTCACCTCGCCACGGCGCACGCGCACCAGGATCTCCGGGCTCGAGCCGACGAGCTGGAAGCCGCCGAAGTCGAGATGGAACAGGAACGGCGAGGGATTGGTGCGCCGCAAGGCCCGGTAGAGCGAGAAGGGCGGCAGCGAGAAGGGGGTCGAGAAGCGCTGCGAGAGCACGATCTGGAAAGCATCGCCGGCGGCAACGTACTCCTTGGCCCTGGCAACCATGCTCATGAATTCGGCCGGGGTCGTATTCGAGACCGGGTCCGGCAGATCGAGCGTCGCCGGCATCGCTCCCGTCTGGCGTGGCAGCGGCGCATCCAAGGTCGCAACGACGCTGGCGAGCCTGTCCAGGGCTGCCTGGTAGGCCGCCTCTGCACTGACCCCGTCCGCGGGACGCACGGGCGTCACTACAGTCATGTCATCCTTCACCGCGTCGAAGATGACCATCAGCGTCGGGCGGATCAGAATGGCATCGGGCACGCCGAGTGCATCAGGGCGCGGGTTGGGCAGGCGCTCGATGAGCCGTACCGTATCGTAGCCCATGTAGCCAAATACGCCGGCCGCCATCGGCGGCAGGTCATCCGGCAGCACGATGGCCGAGCGGGCGAGCAGGGCACGCAGAGCGGCGAGCGTCGGCTGGGACTCACGCTCGAAGGCATCCGGCCGTGCGCGCGGGTACAGGTTGACCTCGGCCATTTCACCGAAGGCGCGCCACACGAGGTCCGGCTCGAGGCCGATGATCGAATAGCGGCCGCGCACTGCGCCGCCCTCGACCGATTCGAGCAGGAAGCTCATCGCCGCGCCCCGTCCAGGCGCGGTCGTGAGCTTCAGATAGGCGGAAACCGGCGTTTCGAGGTCCGCGACCAGCTTGGTCGAGACCACCTGGGCCTCGCCCTTGGCGTAACGTTCGGCAAAGGCCTCGAACCCCGGGGAAGCCTCGAGGCCGCTCACTGCGGGCATGTCACCGGTCCCCACCCGTTGTTTAGTTTATTGCTGCTGCTGCCGATCGGCGCCGATGGCGCGCAGATAGGCCGCTTCGTTGATGTTCACGCCGATACGGTCCTGGAGAGCCGTGACGTACTCGGAAATGACATCACCCCGCATCTGGCGGCTGAGGTCGGTCCTGAGGCGATCCAGCTCCTCTGCTGTCGGCGGCTGTGCCGGGGTCACCTCTGTGACCTTGAACACGACCCGCGATTTGCCGTCGCGCGTCTCCGCCGAGGCAGCGCCGCCCTTTGGTGTGATGAACGCCTGGCCGATGGCGGACTCGGGGAGGCCGGGGGCGCCGCCGATGCGCTTGACGCCCTGCGCGGTCTCGACCTTGCCTCCAACTTCCGTTGCGAGGGTCTCCATGCTCTCGCCCTGGCTCGCACGCTCGGCGAGCTTCGCACCAAGGTCGGACAGGAGGCGGCGGGCTTCCTGCTCACGCCACAGGGCGGTCACGTCGGCCTTGGCCTCGTCGAAGGTGCGCTGCTTTTCCGGTGTCAGGCCAAGGACGTCGACCCAGCCGTAGCCGCCGTCGGAGAGCTCCACGGCGTTCCCCTCGAAACCGACCTGACCCTGGAAGGCAGAGCCGAGGATCTGCTGCGCATTCGGACCCTCGACCGCGGGCTTTCCGTCCGGGCCCATGCCGGTGCGGGTGGCTTCGACCTCTCTGAAGGGCAGGTTGAGCTCAGCGGCGATATCCTTCAGAGACTTGCCACCGGCACGGCGATCATCGACCTCGTCATGCAGACGGTTGATCTCCGATCCAGCCTTGCCCTCGGCCAGCTGGTCGCGAACCTGATCCTTGACCTCGTCCAGCGTCCGCTGCTTGCCGGGTTGGATTTCCGCAACCTTGAGCAGCACGGTGGCAAACCGACCCTGGACCACGCCCGAGACGGCGCCGCTGTCGAGCGCGAAGGCGGCGTCGGCGATGGCAGGATCGATGAGGTCGGTCCGGGCGAGAAGGCCCAGCGTGTAGTCCGCCTCGGAGACGCCGGCCTCCTTGGCAACATCCTCGAAACTGCGGCCGCCGGCGATCTCAGCAGCCGCCTTATCCGCTTGCGCGCGGTCCTTGAAGGGGATCTGGAGAATGCGCCGCCTCTCGGGAATCTCGTAGCGTGCCTTGTCGTGCTCGTAGGCGGAGGCGATTTCCTCGTCGGTGATCGGCACGCGCTTCTTGGCTTCATCGGCGGTCAGCTCGATGACGGCCAGCTTGCGGGATTCGGGCGTCACGAAGCGCTGCTTGTTGGCCTCGTAGGTCTCCTGCAGCTTCGCGGGCTCAGGCTCCGGCACCGTGATGGCGACGTTGGGATCGATCGCGAAATGCTCGAGGGTGCGCGCCTCGTTCCGGTAGGTGTGCAGCGCGTTCGCCAGGGCCGCCGGGACGTTGATGCCCGACGTCAGCGCGTCTGTCAGCTGATCGCGCAGCTCTTCCTTGCGGCGCATGACGAGGAGGCCGTACTCGCTGAGGCCGAGCTGGCGCGCGACGTTCTCGACAGCGGCGCGATTGAGCGAGCCGTCCGAGTTGAGGAACGTCGGGTCGCGGCGGATCGCATCGGCGACAGCATCGTCGGATAGGGCGAGACCCAGATCCTGGGCATGCTGCTCGACGGCCGCCGATCCGATCAGGCGTGCGAGAACCCGCGCATCCAGCCCCCAGGCGCGTGCCTGCTCGAGCGTCGGCCGCCGCCCGATCTGGCGTGACAGCAGGTCGAGGTCGAGCTGAAGGGCGCGCTGGAACTCGTCGGGCGTTATTTCCCGGTCTCCGACGCGCGCGAGCGCACCTTCGTTATACCCACGGAAGACGTCGGCAACGCCCCACACGGCGAAGCTGAGGATCAGCACGCTCAAAAAGATCTTGGCCACCCATCCGGTGGCGCCGCGGCGCAGGGCGTCTAACATCGATCAGGTCTATCCTCGCCTTCGATCATGGCCCGTCGGGCCCACCCAGCAGCTATAATGAATTGGGCGGGTCTTTAACATACGGTGCGGTGACACGGCCACGCCTGGATCAACTTCGATGTGATAAGAAGCCCAGGCCGTCCTTGAATGCAAGGCGGGATCGCTTGATGATAGCCGCGGTGGCGCACCAGTCCCGCCTCGAAAGACCTCCAGGAGCCGATATGACTGCCAGTACGATCGCATCGATCCGGCCGCTCGTTGCAGGCAATTGGAAGATGCATGGCTTGAGATCGCAGCTTCCGGAGGCGGAAGCCGTGCGGCAGGCGCTCGACAGCGGTCAGGTCTCCCGTGGCGTCGACGTGATGATCTGCCCGCCAGCGACCCTCATTCCGGGATTGGTTGCGCTGGCGAAGGGATCGCGACTTGCCGTCGGCGCGCAGGATTGCCACTGGCTTCGCTCGGGCGCCCACACGGGCGATGTCTCGGCCGAGATGCTGCACGATGCCGGTGCCTCCGCGGTGATCGTCGGGCACTCGGAGCGCCGGGGTGATCACGGCGAGCTCGATCGGATCGTCAAGGCCAAGGCCGAGGCGGCGCACGATGTCGGCCTTTCGGCCATCATCTGCATCGGAGAGACGGCAGGCCAGCGGCGGGCGGGGTTGACCCTGGACATCATCGCGCGCCAGCTTGCCGGCTCGATGCCGGAAGCCTCCACCGCCGCCGATACTATCATTGCCTACGAGCCGGTCTGGGCCATCGGCACCGGCTTGACGCCGACCGCGGCCGAGGTGGCGGAAACCCACGCGTTCATTCGAACCGTGCTGATCGACCGCTTCAGCCATCAGGGGCGGGAAATGCGCATCCTGTACGGCGGCTCCGTAAAGCCATCCAATGCCGCAGAGCTCATGGCGGTGCCGAACGTGAACGGTGCCCTGGTCGGTGGTGCCAGCCTCAAAGCGGCCGACCTGCTCGGCATTGTCGCCGCCTGCAAGGTCTGAGGCCGAAAGCGCCGGGCTCCTCCAGCCGGCGCTTCCCGTCCATTGTGCTACAACTTCAACTTGCGCGAGAGGAGCGGTGGCGATGCGATCGAGGGTGGGAAAGCCAGTCGTCGCGGCGCTGCTGCTCGGCGGCGCCCTTGCAGCGGGCGGAGATCGGGCAAGGGCGGTGCCACTGGATCAGGCGGCCTGCGCTCAGCTTCAGGTCGAGCAGTCGCAACTCATCCTGGCGGGGGTGAAGGACAGCATGGTGCAGGGTCCGGAATGGGCCCGGGCCAATCTCCCGCCTCAGCGGCTGAAGGAGATCGCACGCCTGATCGAGGTGGAGGAGCAACTTTTGTTCCGCTGCCCGCGGCCCAAGACCCTCGAGGAGGCCGCCGCCGGAGAAGAGGAAGACGGGGCGGCGGATACCGTGAAGAGCCAGCCGGCGCCGAAACCAAATGCTGCACCGGCAAAGGCTCCGGCCGCGGCGCCCAAGGCTTCGACTGCGGCTCCCAGGGCCGCCGATCCGAAGGCCCAGGAGAAGGCCAAGGCCAAACCCAAGGAGAAGGCCGCGCCTCCCGCAGCTCCTGCTGCCGCGCCGGGGCGCAAACCAAAGGCCAACGACGCCTACGTTCCGCCTCCCAAAGCCAAGAACGCTGATGTGCCACGTCCCAAGGCGAACGATGCGTACGTTCCACCGCCCAAGGTGAACGACGCCTACGTTCCACCTGCGAAGGCCAACGATGCCTACGTCCCGCCGCCGAAGGGGCCGGCGTGGTCGGGCCAGCTTCAATAATCACGGCCCACGCCTGCCGCGACGATGCAGGGCTGGCGGCGACCGGCGGCATGGTGTAGAAGCCCGTTGACCCCGAAATTGCTGGATCCACGGGAAGCGCTCCGAGATGGTCACCGTCATTCTTCTCATTCACATCATGATCGCCGCGGCGCTCGTCGCCGTCGTGCTGCTGCAACGTTCTGAAGGCGGCGCGCTCGGCATCGGCGGAGGCGGCGGCGGAGGGGGCGGCTTTCTGACCGGGCGCGGCACGGCCAACCTGCTCACGCGAGTCACGGCCGGGCTCGCGGCGGCATTCTTCGCGACCAGCACCATCCTGTCGCTGATGGCGCAGCGCGGTGCGCCGCCCTCCGTGTTCGGCGAGCCAACGAGCCAGCAACCGGCGAGCGAAGGACCGGCGACTCCGGGCCAGCAGGACTCGACTCCGCGTGGCGGCATCCTCGACCGGCTGCAGCCTCCGGGCGCTCCCAGCGTGCCGCAGACCCGCTGACGCGGGTT
>JAEZHL010000135.1 GCA_023416575.1 Pseudomonadota bacterium | reverse complement strand
CTCACCCTCTGAGATACGCGGGAAGCCAGAGCGCGATTTGCGGGAAAAGGTAGACGAGCGCCAAGCCGATCAGCTGCAGGACCATGAACTGCGCCATGCCGGCGTAGATGTCCTTCAGCTTCCAATCCGGCACCACGCCCTTCAGGAAGTAGGCTGACAGGGCGACCGGCGGCGACAGCCAAGCCGTCTGCAGACATACGGCGACGAGCGTGCAGAACCAGATGAGGTCGATGCCGAGTTTCTGCACCAGCGGCAGCATGATCGGAACGACGATCAGGACGATCGGCACCCACTCCAACGGCCACGCCAGCACGAAAATGAGGCCGAGGATCATCCACAGCATCAAATCCGCCGGAAGGGACATCTCGATCAGTGCATCCGCGATCATGGTCGCCGTGCCCAGCCGGGCAAATATCGCTCCGAAATAGTTGGATGCGGCGACGAGCAGAAGGATCATGCAGCTGATCTCGAGCGTCGCGTAGACAGCCCGCTTCAATCTTTCCCAGTCCATGCTGCGCGATACGAGCGTCAGCAGGAACACCACGAACGCACCGATGGCACCGGCGTCGGTGGGGGTCGCGATGCCGGCCAGGATGACGCCGAGCGTCGCCATGATGACGATGACGACCGGAATGACGCCGACCGACAGCTCCTTCAGCACAGCCATTGTGCTTTCGGCCCGGTCCTCCGGGGGGAGCGGCGGTCCCAGTGTCGGGTCGATGAAACTGCGGCCAAGGCAGTAAGCGATGTAAAGGAACGCGAGCAGGAAACCGGGCATGACGGCGGCTGCGAACAGATCAGTCGTCGGGACGCCGACAACCGGTCCCATGACGATGAGCATGACGCTTGGTGGTATCAGGATGCCGAGCGTCCCACCCGCCGTAATGACACCCGCCGACAGCCGCACGTCATAGCCGGACCGCTTCATCGACGGCGCCGCCATGACACCGAGCAAGGTGACGGACGAGCCGACGATACCGGTGGCAGCCGCGAAGATCGTCGCGGTGATGAGAACGGCGAGATAGAGCGAGCCCCTGACCCCGGCCAACAACTGCTGCACCCCGCGGAACAGCTTCTCCATCAGCCCAGATTGCTCGAGCAGAAAGCCCATGAACAGGAAGAACGGCACCGAGGCGAGCGAGGTCTCCTTCATGACGGCGAAGAATTGCAGCGTCATCAAATGCAACGCGACATCGCCAAGCGCCCACCAGCCGACACCAAGGGCGACGGCAATCAACGTGAACGAGATCGGAAAGCCGATGAAAATCGCGCCGATCAGGATGCCAAGCGCAATGAGGCCGTACCATTCATTAGACATTCGGCCTCTCCTCGACCCCGGAGGTCGCAATCAGGTTCGCTCGAGGGAGCCAGACGCCGGTCATGGCGGCATGGATGGAACGGAGCAATTCGCTTGATCCCTGGATGAGCAGCAGAAGGCACGTCAGAGGCAACGTCGCCTTCAACGGCCAGATGAGCGGCATCCACGGCGATGTCACGCTCCGCTCGTTGCGGCCGAAGGAGACGATGAAAAAGTCCCACGTGACCCACAGGAAAAGAAGCATGGGCGGGAAGAAGAAGAAGACGTAGCAGATCGCATCGACAATCCCCTGCGTTTGCGGCGACCACGCGCCATAGAACATGTCCGTCCGGATATGCCCGCCGCGCAAGAGGGTATACGCCGAGCCCAACATGAAGAACGACCCATAGGTGATATAGGTCATGTCGTAGGCCCAGATCGTCGGGGCATTGAACACGTACCGGGCAATCACCTCGTAAACGAGGCTCAGCACCATCGGCACGATCAGCCAGCCGACGATGGCACCTGACCAGAGCGCAGCGCGATCAAGGCGCTCGACAGCGCGAACGAGTAATCCGGAATCGGGGGTCATTCAGAGCTCTTCCACGCAGTCGATTGAAGCGCTGTGCTCACAGTGGGAAGGATACCAGCGGCGCAACGGTATGCGCCGCTGGTTTCCTAAGATGGGCTATTTCGCAAGCGCCGAATTGCCGAGCTGGGAATAAAGATCGTTGATCTTCGTCCAGTACGGCACCACGGTCTTCGCGAAATTACGCTGGCTTTCGAGGACCTCCTTGAAGAACGGATCCTGCGCCGCGTAGCGGTCGAGCACGACGTTGGTCGCACGCACGAACTCGGGGAAGAAGTCCGCCGGTGTGTCCATGATTTGCACGTTGTGCTTCTCGCGCAACTCCACGACGGCCTGGGCGTTGCGATAGACGTTGAAGGCATACGTCTCCGCCATGGAGGCGAGTGCTGCCGCCTTCAGGATCTCTTTGATATCCGCGGGGAGCTTGTCATAGAAGCCCTTGTTCCAAAGCACCTCGCCGACGTCCGTCGACTGGTGCAGGCCCTGCAGATAGTAGTGCTTCCAGATGGTATGCAGACCGAGATTGCGGTCATCCGCCGGACCGATCCACTCGGCCGCATCAATGGTTCCACGCTGCGCGGCGGGGACGATTTCTCCGCCAGGCATGGCGACCGCCGAAACGCCCATCTCCTTGAAGATTTCTCCGGTGATGCCTGGCGGCGAGCGGTACTTCATTGACTTGAAGTCAGCGACGTCCTTGATCGGGCGCTTGAACCACCCGAGCGGATCGGGCCCCATCGGCTGCACCATCTGCGGCACGACCTTGAGCTTCAGAACGTCGCTATAAAACTTTTCCAGGAGCTGATTGCCACCGCCTTCGAGCAGCCATGCCACGTGCGAGATCTGATCGAGCCCCACACCGGCACCGGCCATCGGATTGGAGAACAGGCCCGCTGTCGGGTTCTTGCCCGACCAATAGTGGGTCCACGCGTATCCACCTTCGACGATGCCCTTGTCCACCGCGTCAAGGATTTCGAATGCCGGCACGATTGCGCCATCCGGCAATACCTCGATCTTCAAGCGGCCGTTCGACATTTTGTCGACACGATCGGCATAGCGCTTCAGCAGCTCGAAATAGATGCTCGCGCTCGGGACTGCCGCCTGCAGCCTCACCTTTTGCTGGGCAAGCACTGTCACCGAGGTGGCGACGAGCGCCATCGTCGCGACGCCAAGAGCTAGTAAGTGTCGTCTCATCGTTATTCCTCCTTTGATTTCCGTCTGTTTGCTTTTTTGACACCCACCTGCGTGTCCGATCGTTGCCGGCGTGGGCTTGGTCTGATGCTGCTAACCGGTTCTGCCTGCCTCCATTCCCGCTTCAGATCGTATCGGGGCGCGGGCCCTTTTCGTGAACCCTTTGACGGGCGCGTCGCTCGTGATGTCGGCAGCGATCATGTCGGCGGCCTTCTCGCCGATCATCATCGCCGGCAGGTTCGTATTCCCCGAGATCAGTGTCGGCATGATAGAGCAATCGGCGACCCAAAGCGCATCTATTCCGTTAACGCGCAATCTCGGGTCGACGACGGCCTCGCTGTCGTTGCCCATCCGGCATGTCCCCGACGGGTGAAAGATCGTGGCACCATTCTCGCGCGCGAATTGCAGCAGGTCGGCATCCGTTTGCGCCTTCGGACCTGGAAGCATCTCCTCGGCGATTTCACTGGCGAGCGGTTCCGTCCGCGCAAGCTGTCTCGCGAACGCAATGCCCGCAGTCACGCAGCGGCGATCGAGGTCCGTTGCGAGATAGTTCGCGTACATCTTGGGTGGCGCAAGGGGATCGGCCGACCCGAGCTTGACCTCACCCCGACTTTCCGGGCGCAATTGGCATACCGAAAGCGTGCAGCCGGAAAAGGGATGGAGCTTTCCGCCGGCCATATCCGCGCTCAGCGTCGCGATGTGGAACTGAATATCCGGCGTCTTCGATTCCGGGAGCACGCGCGTGAAGAGGCCGCCCTGATTTATGCCGACGGCCAATGGACCCGATCGCGTCAGAAGCCATTCGAGGCCGATGCGCATCCGGCCCAGCAGCGAGTTGAGCTGATCGTTGGTCGTGATCTTGCGTCTCGTGCGATAGACGAGCCGGATCTGCAGATGGTCCTGCAAGTTTTTGCCAACCGCCGCCCGGTCGAGGACCACCGGAATGCCGTGCTCCTTCAGGTGATCGGCCGGCCCGATCCCTGACAGCATCAAGAGCTGCGGAGATTGCAGCGCACCGGCTGAGAGGATGACGCCGCGCTTGGCTTGCAGCCTGACTTCCTGCCCGCCAGAGCGATAGCGCACGCCGACGGCGCGGCGCCCGTCGATATCGATCCGGGTCGCATGAGCGTCCGTGATGATCTTGAGATTGGGGCGGCCGCGGGCCGGCTTGAGATAGGCTTTGGCCGCACTCATGCGCAGTCCGTTGCTGGTCGTGAGCTGATAGTAGCCGACGCCCTCCTGCTGCGGCCCATTGAAGTCGCTCGTCCGCGGGACTCCCAGCGCGTTGGCGGCCCCGATGGCGGCCTCGATCAGGTCGTGCCGGTGCTTGATGCTCGTGACCGAAACCGGTCCTGACGTGCCGTGAAGCTGAGCGCCATCCTCGGCGTCGTTGCTTTCCAGCTTGATGAAATACGGCAGCACGTCGCGGAACGACCAGCCGGGATTGCCGAGCTTTTCCCAATGGTCGTAGTCATCGGGCTGACCACGGATGGCGATCAAGCCATTGATCGAGCTGCTGCCGCCGAGCGTGCGTCCCCGCGGCCAGTAGATCTTGCGGCCAGCCATGTTCGGCTCGGGCTCCGTGTAGAAGCGCCAGTTGACCCTGGGGCTCCACATCGTCTTGCCGTAGCCGATCGGCAAGTGAATCCAGGGATTGGTATCGCGCGGTCCGGCTTCGAGCAGGGCGACGCTATGGGTGCCACTTTCGGACAGGCGGCTGGCGATGACGCAGCCTGCGGAGCCAGCTCCGATGATGATGAAATCGACTTCCATCCGCTGCGGCGCGATCCGCCTCCCTGTGACCGCTCTTGCTGACGGTTCAACTTCCTCAGTTGGCATCATGACTGCGGCCATCGTCAACATGAAAGTGGAACAAAATATTTCGTTCAACGAATTTAGTGTAGAACGTCATGCTGCGAACCAGACTTATACAGATGACGACCGCGCCACAGGATCAGCATGCCTAAGTCACAGCCCCGTCGAGGTTTTGCGCAGCAGAAAGAGGCGGGACAGCGCAACCGCCCCGCTGTCGGGCGTTCTTTGCAAATCCTGGAGGCGATGGCCGCGCTGGATGGCCCGGCTTCCCTGGCCGACCTCACGCGCACGCTCGACCTGCCGCAGGCGACCACATTCCGGCTCTGTCAGCGTCTTGAGGAAGACGGCTATATCGTGCGCGATGGCGGCACCCGCAAATTCACCATCGGCGCACGCCTGATGCGCCTTGGTCTCGATATCATCCGCAACAGCGGCCCGCTCAGCATTCGGCGCAAGATCCTCAGCGATCTCGTTGAAACCGTGGGAGAAACCTGCAACTTGACGACACTCGCGGGCACAGAAGTGTTGTATCTCGATCGCGTCGAGACACGCTGGCCGCTGCGGCTCTCCCTGGAACCGGGCTCTCGCGTGCCGCTCCATTGCACGTCGAGCGGCAAGCTCCTGCTCGCCTCGTTGCCGAAGCCGCGGCAACAGCAGTTCCTGAAAGCCCTCACCCTGACGGCGAATACGCCGAGCACGATCACGGATGCGGCTGAGCTGAACAGGGAGCTTCAGCGTATCGCCCGTCGCGGCTTCAGCACGGACAACGAGGAGTTTCTCGTCGGGTTGGTCGCCGTCGCGGTGCCGGTGAAGGATTCCGGCGGCAAGACCTGCGCTGCAATCGCCTGCCACGCGCCCGTGTCGCGGCTGAGCATGAAGGATGCCATCGCGCTCGCACCCGTCCTCAAGGTTGCGGCCGCGAAGTTGGGCCAGACCTTCGATGGCTAGGATCTGGCTCAGGAGCCCGGCGTGCCACGTTCCGAGCCTTCCCGGGTTGATTTTCCTGCCTTGAGCGGGTCGCGTCGCGATCTATGCATTGACAGCCATGATATCGACGGCAAGCATACCCATATACGCATTGCAGTTTCGTGGTTGGCGGACAGCCGCGCTCATTGAAGGAAGATCGATGTCGTTCTCACGCCTATCCGTTCTATTGCTTGCTTTGACAGCGGGATTCGCAGTCGTTGCAGCCGATGTGGCAGACGCGCGCGGTGGCGGCGGCAGGAGCTTCGGCAGCCGCGGAAGTAAGACCTTCATGGCGCCGCCCGCCACCAACACGGCCCCGAAAGCCGCTCCCATGGAACGATCCATGACCCAGAAGAGCGCCCCGGCAACGGCGCAACCGAATGCCGCTGCGGCCCAGCCCTCGCGCTTCGGCGGATTGCGCGGCGTCCTCATGGGCGGTCTGTTCGCTGCGGGCCTGGCAAGCATCTTCGGATTTGGCGCACTGGCCAGCGTGCTCGGCTTCGTCCTGCAGGTAGCACTGATCGCCGGCCTCGCCTACCTCGTGCTGATGTTCGTCAGGAGCCGCAACCAGCCGGCCCTTGCGCGGGCAGGTGCCCAACAGGGCTCCGGTCGGACGCCACCGCAACGCGAGACATTTGCGCACAATCGCCAGGGTCTCGGCGGCGGCTCCACGGGCCGGCCCTCTGCCCCTCCAGCGGCTCTCGCCATCACCCAGTCGGACCTCGACTCGTTCGAGAGGCTGCTCGGAGAGATTCAAACCGCCTACGGCCACGAGGATGTCGACAAGCTCGGCGCCATGATGACGCCGGAGATGCTCTCCTATTTCAGCCAGGAACTGGCCGATAACGCAAAGCAGGGTGTGCGCAACGAAACCTCCGGCGTGAAGCTGTTGCAGGGTGACGTTGCGGAAGCCTGGCGCGAGGACGGCTCGGACTACGCCACGGTCGCCATGCGCTATGCCCTCACCGATGTGACTGTCGAGCGGGAGACGGGTCGCGTCGTCGCCGGCGATCGTGACCGTCCCACTGAAGTGACAGAGGTTTGGACGTTCCGCCGTGACGACCGTGCGCGGGCGGATGGCTGGCAGCTCTCAGCCATTCAGCAAGCGGCCTGATACCGACGAAACGCGAGCGTTCGTCCCGCGCCCGGTTTGACTGGGCGGCATTGAACGCGTCCGGCAGCTGATCTCAGCGCCGGACGCATTTGTTTTGAGATAGACGGGCAAGCGTCTGCCGCACGTGGGAAGCTCTGCGAGGACCGTTGCGTCAGCAATTTGGGGCTAAACCCTCGAACAACGCTCGCTCGCGCGCCAATCCATCACCGACGAGATCGAAGAAAGCCCTCACGCGCGCCGTGCGCTTGAGATCCGCGTGGGTCACAATCCAGAGTTCGCCGTCGAGATCCGCGATCGGGGACGGCATCGCACGCGTCAGGCCGGTTTCGCGATCCGCGAGATAGCAAGGAAGCAGTGCCAATCCGATGCCCGCCTTTGCTGCGACGAGCTGGTTGACGAGGCTGCTGGTCCGATAGACGAAAACATCCTCGGGGACCGCGCGTGATAGCCAGTCAGCAGCTCCGATGCCCGAGGTCGCCTCCTCCCAACCGATCATGGCATGGCCGCGGAGCTCGGTGAGGTCCGAAATCACACCGCCATTCGCTTCGAGATAAGCTGGGGTGGCGTATAGCGTCCAGGCGACGCCTGACAGCTTGCGGCCCCAGAGATCGTTTTCCTTCGGACGGATGGGACGCAGCGCGATGTCGGCTTCGCGGCGCGAGAGACTCAGCACGCGGTTGTCGATCACCAGCTCCACCACGATGCCGGGATGAACCTGCCGGAACGTGGCGAGTAGTGTCGTCAGTCGGCTATAGGCCAGCGTTTCCGACGACGTGACCCTCAGACGGCCGCATAGACGATGATCGCGACCGGAAATGTCACGATCCAGCGCTAGCGCTTCTTCCTCCATGCGCTCCGCACCGGCCGCCATGCGCGCGCCGGCATCCGTCGGCTGATAGACGCCCCCCGGAAGGCGCTCGAACAGCCGAACGCCGACCTTTTCCTCCAGGGCCTTGAGACGGCGGAATGCGGTCGAGTGATCGACACCGAGCGTCGCCGCCGCCGCCGTCAGGCTGCCGGCACGCTGGACCGCGAGTACGAGCCGAAGTTCGTTCCAGTCGTCCATAGAAAGGAGGATAGCACCGGCGCAGCTTGCAGTCATGCAAGCCGCACTGGCGAAATGCCAATGAGCATTGCGCCGACGCTGCCGTTAACTTCCGAGCATCCTGATTGCGGCCACGGCCAACCTGCTGAAAGGCTCGACCATGAAGCTCTACTACGCAACCGGCACCTGCTCGCTCTCCCCGCACATCGTCGCCGCCGAAGCCGGCATTCCGCTCGACTTGGAACGGGTCGATATCAGCAAATCGCCTCACATTACCGAGAAGGGCATCGATTATTATCTGGTCAATCCCAACGGCTACGTGCCGGCGCTCGAACGGGACGACGGAACTGTGCTGACCGAGGGCGTCGCCATCGTTCAGTATCTCGCGGACCTCAAGCCCGCCGCCGGTCTGGCCCCGGCTGCCGGGACGCCGGAGCGCGTTATGCTCCAATCCTGGCTCAATTTCATCGCGACCGAGCTTCACAAGATGTACAGCCCATGGCTGTTCCACCCGGAATACGGCACGCAGGCCCAGGAAGTCGCGCGTGCGAAGATCACCGATCGGCTGGCCTACGTGGAGAGACATCTTGCGTCCAACGGCCCATTCCTGCTCGGAGGAGCCTTCACCGCAGCCGACGCCTATCTCTTCACCATCGTGAGCTGGTCTAGTTTCGCCAAGGTCGATCTGGCCGACTTCCCGCACTTGCGCAGCTTCCTGGCTCGCGTCGGCGCGCGTCCCGCCGTGGTGATGGCCATGCGCGCCGAAGGAATGAGGGTGGCGTCATGAAGATGCAACGGTCAGACACACCGGCGCTCACGCTCGTCAGCCATCACCTTTGTCCTTATGTGCAGCGGGCGGCAATCGCGCTCAACGAAAAGGGCATTCCCTTCGAGCGTCGCTACATCGACCTCGCCAACAAGCCGGACTGGTTTCTTGCAATCTCGCCGCTGGGCAAGGTTCCGTTGCTGCTTGCCCGGCAGGATGACGGCAGCGAAACGCCGATCTTCGAGAGCGCAGTAATTTGCGAATATCTCGAAGAGACACAGTCAGGCGCGCG
>JAEZHL010000095.1 GCA_023416575.1 Pseudomonadota bacterium | reverse complement strand
GAAAACCTGGTCGGCGCGCAATATTGGCTGATTATCATCCTGACGGCGCCGCTTGGCCTGTTATGGGCCCACCATCTGTTCGCCGGCCTTCGTGACGGCCAGTTACCTATCAGCATCCAATCTGCCTTCCTCCGCTCCGAGCAACCTCTGCGCTTCTGGTTTTCGGCGATCTGGTTCGGGAGCGTGATCGCTCTGTTGTTCGACTTTTGGCTCTATGCGGTCGGCAAGTTGATATGGCAGGGCTGACCCGACTGGTCGGACGCGTTGGCCTGCTTTGCGTCGGGCTGATTGCTGCGCAAACGGCTTGGCATGCGTGGACGGTCGGAGATCCCCCGCCGGTGAGCGTGTTCGGAGCGCGCGCCATCGCCCCGGTCGTCGAGGCCAGGGTCATTTCGGGCAGGCAAAACGGCAGCCTGCAACATGTGCCTCAGGTTACGGTGGCCTGGCCACCACAACCCACGCGATGAGGGGACTGCAGGGGAGCTTTTTCAGCTACCGCCTTGCTAGCGCCGAAGCCGCCATTCGGGACTACCGGCCCGGTGACGCGATCCCGGATAAGCCTGTTTGCCGTGGTCATCCTGTGTGTCCGTGGAGCGATAGCGATCGCGGGTGGGGAGCAAGCTACGCAGAGAGCTTTCCGGAACCCGAAAGCATGAAACGTAGCATGGCGGCGTCGGATGCCTCCTCTGAACCAGGGATAGGGGTTGGCTCTCCGAGCATCGGCGCACGGCCGATACTCCGAGCGTTATGACACAATCGGGAGTGACAGAACCGCGATCAAAACCGAGATCGAGACAGTGTGAAAGACGGGCGAGAGAAGCCCCTATCCCGGGACAAAGCTCAATTTGCGACCCGGCCAGATATGTTCCCAAGAAACGTCTTGCTGTGCCCGGGTGTGATGGCGACTGCGCCGAACACAATTCCCATCGCGATATGCACGAGAAATGGTGTCCAGCCGTCACCGTTCGCCAACGCTGAATGCGACTCCCAAAGACAGATAGTTTCCCCTCTGAAGGCTGGCGATCGCTTGCAGCATGCCGGTCAATTCACGCTCAGAACCGTCACAGCGAGAACGACGTAGCGCCCGATCTTGGCAACGGCGACGAGAAGCAGGAATACGGGAAAGGACTCGCGCAGAACTCCGGCAACCACAGTCAGAGGATCGCCGATGATTGGCACCCAGCTTAACAACAGCGACCATTTTCCGTATCGGCGATACCAGCGCTGCGCTCGGTCCATTCGCACCTCGCTGACTGGGAACCATGACCGATCTCGGAAGCGCTCGATGCACCTCCCGAGCAGCCAGTTGACCACCGACCCGAGCACATTTCCCACACTCGCAGCTGCCAGGAGCAGCCCCGGCGAATAGTCAGCGAGCAGCAGCCCGACCAGCGCCGCTTCCGACTGCATCGGCAGGATGGTCGCGGCGGCAAGCGAGGCGAGGAACAGGCCGGCATAAGCGGCAAAATCCGTCATCGTGTAGTGTCATCCGAATGGGCTTCCATGCCGAACGAGGCCATTCCGGGTGATATTGTCGATGACGAAGGCGCGGCGTGCCGGCGCTGGCAGGAGCGGCGCCCGCGAGATGGGGTGGTTCGGGTGAGCGCCTTGTGGATGTGCTCGACTCCTCAGGATCGTGGACCGGCCACAGACGGGTCGCAATGAGGGCGGTGCCTGGTGCGATAACTCCGAGCGCCGCGACCGCAACGCTCGACCGTAAACTCACCCAGCGGACCGAATACCCGCTCCCGATTTGCCAGCATCGACAACGACACATCGTTACCGCCGTGGCAGCACATCGGTAACGCCGCGGATACCCCGACAGCGGTCCACCGATAAAGGCTTGCCAACGAAAGGACGCGTCGAAACAAGTGTGGCAGATCGCGTCACCCCCAACGCAACGACACAGTCGGCGGATATCGGCTCGCAAGACAGAACGTAGCCGCCGCCCCCTTTCAAGCCATGAACCCGCTTACCAGCGACTGTCGCCAACGCCACTGCGCTTCGTCATGCGGCATTCGCACCCCGCACCATGATGCGGTAGCGCGGCACCACTTCGGCGCGCGGGAAGCATGCTCACGGAAGACGACAGCTCCTCGCTGCGACATCCTTTAACCGATCTCTCCTTTGAAGCTCCTACCAACGGAGATCTCGCGGTCACTCGCCAGCCTGGCAACAGAACAATCTGAGCGGTGCTGGCCTCATCGCATCAAAGGACCCGGGAATCCCTGTCCGAAGGCGGTTAGCGATCCAGGCCTCACCAAAAGGGTGCCAAGGAATGTATTTTGGATAGCCATTTTTTTGCAATGGTGAGCCCGGTTGGGTTCGAACCAACGACCCTCTGATTAAAAGTCAGATGCTCTACCGCTGAGCTACGGGCCCACGGGGGGCGTGGTTACAGGCTTTTGACGGGGATGGCAAGGATTCCGGGCAAGAACAAAAAGAGATCGTCGACTTAGAACTCCATCAAAATCGCGAACGGACGCCTTGGCCGGGGATACCCCGCTCGAAGTTGCTGGCAGCCCGCCCCGAAGCGGCCAGGCCCACCGTCTTAGCCCAAGCCCGCGCCGAGTTTAACAATCCGGACGTCACGCAGCAGCGGAGCGCCCAATCGCACGCGGCCGCCAGCATCAGATGAGCTTCTTGCGCACGTATGTGACCAGGATTTCGGCGGCGACGACGACGAGCAGGATCGCGATCAGAGCCATGGCAACGCGATCCCAGCGGAAGGTATTGAGCGACGTGTCGATGATCATGCCGATGCCGCCAGCACCGACGAGACCGAGCACCGCCGATTCACGCACGTTGATATCCCAGCGGAAGACAGCGATCGACCAGAATGCGGGCCGGACCTGCGGCCAGTAGCCCATCCTGAGCACGCTCAGCCACGGCGCACCGGTCGCCTGCAGCGCCTGGATCGTGCCGCTGCTCGCTTCCTCCAGGGCCTCGCCCAGGAGCTTGCCGAGGAAGCCGATCGAGCGGAAGGCGATCGCGAAGGTCCCGGCCAGGGGACCCGGCCCGAACACGGCCACGAACAGCAGGGCCCAGACCAGCGAGTTCACCGAGCGCGAGGCGGCCAGGATCAGCTTGGCCAGGAAATTGGCCGGGCCGAAGGGGGTCACGTTGCGCGCCGCGAGAAGCCCCACGGGGATTGCCATCACGACGGCGAGAATCGTGCCCAGCGTCGCGATGTGGATCGTCTCGACCAGGGCGTGATGCACGCCCATGCCGTCGTCCTGGTAGTAATGCGACCAGTCGATCGGCCACATGCGCTGGAACAGATCGGCCATCTGCTCGGGCGCGTCGGCGAGGAACTCGGGGATGACCTCCACGGTCCGCAAGGCCCAGACGACCGCAGCGGCGACGATCAGGTAGGTGAAATAGCGGCCAAGGCGCTGCGCCGGCGTGAACCGGCTCCATTCGCGATCGAGGGCTTCGATGGTACGGCTCACAGGAACAGCGCCCTCAATCGCTGAGAAATCACCTCGCCGACCATGATCATGGCGATGATGGCGATCAGGATGGCGCAGACATAGTCGTAGTCGAAGCGGCCGAAAGCCGACAGCAGGGTCCCGCCGATCCCTCCCCCGCCGACGATGCCGACCATGGTCGAGTTCCGCAGGTTGGAATCGAGCTGGTAGGTCGCGAAGCCGATGAAGCGGGCGCTGACCTGGGGCAGAACGGCAAAGATCAGCACGTTCATGAAATTCGCTCCCGAGGCCCGCACCGCCTCCACCTGCTTGAGCGAGATCTCCTCGATGGCCTCCGCGAAAAGCTTGGGAATGAAGCCAACCGACGCGACGATCAGCGCGAGGATACCGGCCAGAGCCCCGAAGCCCACGCCTTTGACGAACAGGATCGCCACGATGATCGGATGGAACGACCGGCAGAGCATGATGAGGCCACGCGCCGGCCAAGTGACCCAGGCCGGCATCAGATTGCGCGCGGCGAACACACCGATCGGCAGCGACAGCAGGATGCCGACTGCGGAAGCCAGGATCGCGATCTGCAGGCTCTCGATGAGCCCCTTGAACATCAGCGTGACAAGATCGGGCCTGGAAAACAGCGGCGGGAACATCTTGCCGAGAAGGTTGGCGGCATTCTCCAGGCCGATGATGAAGCGCTCGAAGCTGAAATCCAGAATGGACAGCGCATAGAGCACGTAGGCCGTCAGGATCAGCCAGCCGAGCCGCGCCGTCCAGCTGGTGCGCAGTCCGTCCGCCCTGGTGGCTTGCGATACGGACCGGGAGGTCACGTCAGCCATCCCTCGCCACCGTAGATCTGTTGCAGATGATCCGCTCCAAGCTCATCCGGCCTGCCGTCGAACACGACATTGCCGCCGGCCATGCCCACCACGCGATCGGCGAAGCGGCGGGCGAGGTCGACCTGGTGCATGTTGACGATCAGCGGCACGCCGCGCGCGCGGGCCAGCCCCGTCATCAGCTCCATGATCTCGACGGATGTCTTGGGATCGAGTGACGACGTGGGCTCGTCGGCAAGCAGGAGACGGGGATTCTGCATCAGGGCGCGCGCGATGCCGACCCGCTGGCGCTGGCCGCCCGAAAGGGCATCGGCCCGCTGCGCCGCGTAGCCTTCGAGGCCCACCTGGGCGAGGAGATCGAAGGCGCGGGCGATGTCATCGGGCGGAAACTTGCGCAGCCAGACGCGCCAGACGGGCAACTCGCCGAGCCGCCCGGTGAGGACGTTCTCCATCACCGAGAGGCGCTCCACGAGGTTGTACTCCTGGAACACCATGCCGATCTTGCAGCGCGCGGCCCGCAGCTCCGCGCCCTTCAACTTGGCGAGGTTCGCGCCATCGAACAGGATGCTGCCGGATGTGGGCGTCACCAGCCGGTTGATCGAGCGGATGAGGGTCGACTTGCCGGTCCCGGACGGCCCGATGATGGCCGTCACGGAGCTATCCGCGAATTCGAGCGAAATATTCTTCAGGACCGGTTTGCCGGGCACGTAGGCCACGACGAGATCCCGCAGCACGACGGCCGCTGCCTGGCCCGTGCCGGCCAAGCTCTCCTGGACAGACGCCACCGTCATCGAACGAATTCCGCCTTTGACCAGCCACGCGCGACCGGTGGCGATGCAGCCCGGAGACGAGGAACTCGTGGCCGATGCTGCATCCTTTTGACAAAACCGCTGTAGCGCATGGCTACTGCTTCTTCGCCTTCTCGGCTGCCTTTTTGGCGGCGGCTTCCGCTTCCTTCTGCGCCATGGCCGACAGACCGCTCTGCGTGTAGCCGCCCTCGGCCTCCTCGGCGATCCGGCGGATCGCGGCCCAATCCTTCTGATAAGTGATCGGGAAGAAGCGGTCGGCGCCTTCGAAGGCCTTCAGCATCTCGGGCGTGTAGCGGAACGAGAAGAACGCTTCCCTGATCTTGGCGATGAGATCCGGATGCAGGTCGTGCGCATAGGCGAACGACGAGGTCGGGAAGAGGTCGCTCTTGTAGATGATCCGGAACGCGTCCTCGGAAACCTGGCCGCGGCGGACCATGCGGTAGAAGACGTCTGAGGCGACGGGCGCCGCGTCATAGTCACCGGAGTTCACACCCATCACCGACTGATCATGCTTGCCGGAATAGAGCGGCTTGTAATCGGTGTCCGGCGTCAGACCTTCCGAGGGGAAGAGGACGCGCGGCGCGAGATTGCCGGAATTGGAAGACGGCGAGGTGTGCGCGACCTTCTTGCCCTTCAGATCGGAGAGCTTCTGGTAGGGACTGTCTTTCTTCACGAGCACGATGAGATGGTAGCCTTGCAGCTCCTTCTCGTTGCCCTTGACGGCGAAGGGGATCGCACCCGCGAGGTTGACGGCGAATCCGGTCGGGCCGGTCGAGAACCCGGCGACATGCAGCCGGCCGGAACGCATCGCCTCGATCTCAGCCGCGTTCGACTGGACCTGGTAATAGACGACGCGCTTGCCGGTGACCTTCGACAGGTGGTCCGTGAACGGCTTCAGAATGTTCTCGTAAACGGCGGGATCCTCGACGGGTGTGTAGGTGAAGACCAGCGTCGATGGATTCTTGAGCTTCGAGGGGTCCTTGGGAGAATCGGCGACGAGATCGCCGTCATCGTCGCAATAGAGGACGTCCAGCGACCCGCGCGACTTGCACGTCTCATCAGCATGCAGCTGGGTGCCGAACAGGGTCGACAGGGCCATTGCACCCGCAACGGCAAATCCCCAGCATCGCGCTCCGATCAACATCGCATTCCTCCCAATCCCGTATGGTTCTTACGGCCATTGTCGGGCTTGGGTGACGGGGCGTCAAGATACTGTCAGAAGACTGATACCAAGGTGTTGGCCAACCTCTGACTTCTTGCAGCTTGCGCTGCCCCCGGGCCGCCCCCTGTCCGATCGGCGGCAGCCCGGGATCAGAAATGCGTTTGGCGGCCGGATCCGGCCTCAGCCCGCGGCAGCCGTGACGGCATCGGCCGCGTGCCGCGTCAGCCGCGGACCAGCCTTCATCACCTGTCCCGGCAGGGTACGGCCGAACAGCTTCTCGACCTTGCGGGCCACCGCGATGATCTTGTCGAGGTCGATGCCGGTTTCGTAGTCGCTCTCGTGCAGGAGGTAGACGAGATCCTCCGTGCAGATATTTCCGGTCGCACCCGCTGCAAACGGACAGCCGCCGAGCCCGGCGAAGGCCGCATCGTAACGGGTGATCCCTTCCTCGAGGCCGACCATCACATTGGCGAGGCCGACACCGCGGGTGTTGTGGAAGTGCAATCCGACGTCCAATTGCGGCAGCTCGCTGCGCAGCGCCTGGATCGCGGCGCGGACCGTGGGCGGCGTCGCCATTCCCGTCGTGTCGCCGAGCCCGATCTCCTTCGCACCGACGTCGGCATAGGCGCGCGCGACCCGCAGCAGTGATTCCACCGGCACGTTCCCCTCGAAGGGGCAGCCGAAGGCGGTCGCGATGGCACCGACGATCTCCACCCCTGCCCTGCGCGCGATCGGGGCGATCTCCCGGAACCCCGCCAAGGATTCCTCGACCGAGCGGTTGACGTTCTTGGCGTTGTGGGTCTCCGACGCCGAGCAAAAGAGCACGATCGCGTCCACGCCAGCGGCGACGGCCCGCTCCGCGCCTTTCACGTTGGCAGCGAGCGCCGTCAGCCGGACACCCGGCTTGCGGCGAACACCGGCGATCACCTGCTCGGCATCCGCAAGCTGCGGCACTGCGCGCGGCGACACGAACGATGTCGCCTCGAACCGCCGCACGCCAGCATCGATCAGCTCGTTGATCAGCGCGATCTTGGTTTCAGTTGGAACGAACTGTGCCTCGATCTGAAATCCGTCGCGCGTGCCGACCTCGACGACCTCGATGAATTTGCCCGCTCCCTCGCCCATGCCCGCTGCCATGTTCTCGTTCCTCACCTGCATCACGACCGCTTCGATGGCGGTTCAATCCCGTTCATCGCATAATAGGTTCGGATGACCTGGCTGTCGTCAGCCGCTCCTTCGCCGCGCCCCGAGGCGGCGAGAAAGAGTTGATGCGCCAATCCGGCGAGCGGCAGAGCGGTCTTCGCATCGCGACCGGCGGCGAGGACGATGCCGAGGTCCTTGACGAAGATGTCGACGGCGCTGGTGACGACCGGATCGGCTTCCAGCATGCGCGGGCCGCGGTCCTTGAGCATCCAGCTCGACGCCGCCGAGCCGCCGAGGATCTCCAGCAGCACGCCAGGGGCGACACCGAGCTTCGTTGCGAGAGCAATGGCCTCGGCCGCCACCGCGATGTGCACACCACAGAGGAGCTGATTGACGGTCTTGACCGTTGCTCCCTGCCCCGGCTTCACGCCGACATGATAGAGTTTGTCGCCCAGGGTCTCGAGAACGGGCCGCGCGGCGGCGAAGGTCTCCTCGGAGGCAGCCGCCATGATCGTGAGAGCCGCAGCGGTCGCGCCTTTGACGCCGCCCGATACCGGCGCATCGACGAAGCGGCATTGCTGGGCTTCCACCCGCTCGGCGATCTTTTCCACCTCGCTCGGAGAACAAGTCGCCATCAGGACGACGATGGCGTTCGGCGCCAGCGCTTCCAGGGCTCCGCCAGCGAACAGCACCGCCTCGGCCTGGGCCGCATTCACGACCATCAACACGAGAACGTCGGCGCCGCGCGCCGCCTCGGCCGCCGTGGCCGCCCCAATTCCCCCAGCCTGGCTGAGCGCGGCGACGGCCTCGGCCCGCACGTCGAAGCCGCGAACCTCATATCCTTTCGCCACCAGATTTTTCGCCATGGGCAGGCCCATGGCTCCGAGGCCTACGAATGCGACGCTCGTCATGCTCGTTCCATTCCCTAAACCGAAGTGAAGACCGGCATACAGGATAGGCGCCAGCGGCGGGAGAACAAAGTGCCTGCAGCTGCATCAGGCCCTCGTCGCTAGCAATCATCCCCAGCTTGCAGCGCAGTTAAATGCTGCGTAAAGGCATCAATTCAGGCCCAAAAAATTGCGACTGGCAGTTTGACGGTTTCACGTTTTGCGGGCATGTTCGCGCCTGACACATCCATGAGAAACTCGAAGAGGAAACGGATGCAAGCCTTTAAAACCACGCTGATTTCCGCACTCTGCCTCGCCACTTTCGCCGGCACGGCCGCGGCTCAGACGACGCTGCGATTTGCCCACACGCAGCCGACCGCGGACACCCATCACGCCGCCGCTCTGCACTTCAAGGAGCGGGTCGAGGCACTGACCAATGGCGCGGTCAAGGTGTCGGTGCATCCGGCCGGCGAGCTCGGCAATGATCCCGCGGTGCTGGAAGGCGTCAGGCTCGGCACCATCGACATCGGCATCACCGGCAACCCCTTCTTCACCCGCTTCGAGCCGCGGCTCAACGCTCTCGACCTGCCGTATCTGTTCACCAGCTACGAGCACGCCTATCACGTCGTCGATGGCCCGATCGGCAAGAGCCTGATCGATGGGCTGCAGAAGCATCGCATGCAGCCGCTGGCGTTCTGGGAGATCGGATTCCGCAACATCACCAACAGCCGGCGCGCGGTCCAGACGCCCAAGGACCTCGAGGGCCTGAAGATCCGCACGACCCCCAACCCGGCCCACGTCGAAGCGTTCAAGATCATGGGCGCGATCCCGACGCCGATGCCGTTCACCGAGGTGTATCTGGCGCTCGAATCGCACACGGTCGATGGCCAGGAGAACCCGCTCTCGATCACCTATTCCAACCGCTTCCACGAGGTGCAGAAGCACCTGTCAATGACCCGGCATGCTTATACGGTCTCGATCCTGGCGATGAACCAGCAGAAGTTCCGCAGCCTGAGCGAGGCGCATCAGAAGGCGGTGCTCGAGGCGGCGAAGGACGCGCAACGTCTGCAGCGTGAACTCAATCGCAAGGCCGACGCGGAGGCCCTCGAGGGCATGCGCAAGGCGGGTGTCGCCGTCGTCGAGAACGTCGATACTGCGCCGTTCCAGAAGGCCGTGCTGGACCCGGTCAAGGCGACCTACGTCAAGGAGCACGGCAGCGAGATCATCGATCAGATCATCGCGGCGGCACGCTGAGGGTGCATTGATGTTCAACCTGCTCCAGCGGGTGGTGGACGGAGCCTGCGCTGTGCTGCTTGCAGTCATCGCAGGCCTCGCCTTCTTCCAGGTCATCGCACGCTATCTGATCGGCCTCTCCACGCCCTGGAGCGAGGAGCTGCTGCGCCTCCTGTTCGTGTGGCTCGTGCTCCTTGGCGCA
>JAEZHL010000072.1 GCA_023416575.1 Pseudomonadota bacterium | reverse complement strand
CGAACCTGAGCCGGTTCCGCAATCGGCGGAGGTGTGCCATCGACCGGAGACCGGCTCGTCCTGACATCCCGCACCTCCGCATCGAGGCAACCATCGGCAAGCTCGACCTGAACCCTGTCGCCCGCTGCGACGGGACCGACTGAGCGGATGGTGCGCCCCTGGGCATCCCTCAGCAGCGCGAAGCCGCGCTCCAGCACACCCTGATAGCTCAATGAAACGAGCAGCTTGGACAGGCCGGACAGATGCGCCCGTTCGCGGTTCAGCCGGCTGCGGTATGCGTGCTCGATCCTGCCGCTCAAGGCGGTGAGCCTTTCGGTGCCGCGATCGACGCGACCGCGAACCACCTCGATATTGAGCCGTCCCACCGAGCGCTCGAAACGCGCGCGCTTTGCCCCGGCAAGCCGCGACAGGGCATCCCGACCGTGCCGAACCAGCGCCTCCAGGCGGTCGCGGCTGCGGTGAAGGCGCACCTCCAGCAACCGCGGATGCAATCGGGAGGAAATGCGGGCGTGTTGCATCGCATGGGCGCGCGTATTGGCGAGCAGCGCCCGGCCGAGCCTGCGCTCGGTCGCATCGAACCGCTGCCGCGGCAAGGCCAGCAGATCCTCACGGCGCGGCAGTCCGCGAGCGGCGGCCCGGAGATGCGTGCGCGCCGCCTCGAGCACCCGACGCATGCTGCCGACGAGGCGCAGGGCCAGCGAGGCATTGGACTCGGCGAGCTCGGAAAACTTCGGGACGGCCCACTCGGCAGCCTTGGTCGGCGTCGGCGCGCGGGCATCGGCGACGAGGTCGATCAGGGTCCAGTCGGTCTCGTGCCCGACGGCCGAGATGAGGGGAATCCGGCTCGCGGCGGCAGCGCGCACCACCGCCTCGTCATTGAAGCCCCACAGATCCTCGAGACTGCCACCACCGCGCGCGACGATCAGCACGTCAGGGCGCGGCAGGCGGCCTTCGCCGGTGATGGCATTGAAGCCGTGAATTGCGGCTGCGACCTCCGCCGCTGACGTTTCCCCCTGTACACGAACCGGCCAGACGATAACCCGAACCGGGAAACGCTCATCGAAGCCGTGCAGCATGTCGCGCATGACGGCGCCGGTCGGCGACGTGACGATGCCGACGACCTGCGGCAGGAATGGCAGCTTCCTCTTGCGCCCCTCGTCGAAAAGTCCCTCGGCCGCGAACCGCCGCTTGCGCTCCTCGAGAAGCGCCATGAGCGCGCCGATGCCCGCCGGCTCGAGCGCATCGATGACGATCTGGTACTTGGACGAGCCCGGATACGAGGTCACGCGTCCCTGGACGATGACCTCCATGCCCTCCTCGGGCTTCACCTTGAGGCGCTGCCAAGTCATGCGCCAGATCACCGCCTCGATCTTCGCCTTGTCGTCCTTGAGCGCGAAGTAGCAGTGGCCCGATGCATGGGCGCCGCGGAAGCCCGACACCTCACCCCGCAGGCGCACGTAGCCAAAGCCGTCCTCGAGCGTCCGCTTGATGGCATTCGCGAGCTCGGAGACGGAGAACTCGGCGACATTGGCGCCGGTGCGCTGCTGTGCGGCAGATTCGGCCACGCTCATCCCTGGTAAAGCGTCTTTCGGTGCAGCCGGCCCAACCCCGCCGGCGAAACGCAGCTCTATTTCGATACCGGAACCGATGATACATCATGGTGGCCGCCGTGCGGCGGCGTCGAATTGCCATTTCCCCGCAAGTTTCTGGACGACATCGGCATGAACGTACTTCTCCTGGGTTCCGGCGGCCGCGAGCATGCGCTGGCGTGGGCGATGAGCGCGAGCCCGCTGTTGCGGAAGCTCTATTGTGCGCCAGGCAATGCCGGTATTGCCGAAGTCGCCGCGTGCGTCCCCCTCGACCTCACCGATCATGCTGCCGTCGTAGCGTTCTGTCGCGAAAACGGGATCGATTTCGTCGTTGTCGGCCCCGAGGCGCCGCTGGTGGCCGGGATTGCGGACGACCTGTCGGCGGCAGGGTTGAAAGTCTTCGGCCCGTCGAGGGCTGCCGCGCAGCTCGAGGGCTCGAAAGCGTTCACCAAGGACCTCTGCCGCGACCTCGACATCCCGACGGCCGCTTACGGCCGGTTCTCGGATGCCGCATCCGCCAAGGCATACGCCGCCAGCCAATCGCTGCCGATCGTCGTCAAGGCGGATGGCTTGGCGGCTGGCAAGGGTGTCGTCATTGCCGCCACGCGCGAGGAAGCGGACGAGGCGATCGACGCCTGCTTCGGCGGCGCATTCGGCGCGGCCGGTGCCGAGGTCGTGATCGAGGAGTTCCTGGAAGGCGAGGAGGCGAGCTTCTTCGCTCTCGTCGATGGCGACCATGCCCTGCCCCTCGGCGCTGCCCAGGACCACAAGCGCGCCTTCGACGGCGACGAGGGTCCGAATACCGGCGGCATGGGCGCCTATTCGCCTGCCCCCGTGATGACGCCAGCCATGAGCGAGCGCGTGATGGCGGAGATCATTCGCCCGACGGTTGCCGGCATGGCGGCGCGCGGCATACCCTTCAAGGGCGTGCTGTTCGCGGGGCTGATGATCACAGCGGACGGGCCGAAGCTCATCGAATACAACGTCCGCTTCGGTGATCCCGAGTGCCAGGTCCTGATGATGCGGCTCAAGTCCGACCTGCTGGCGGCACTGCTCGCAACTGCTGATGGCGTCCTCGGGAATTTCGACCTGCGCTGGCATGATGAGGCCGCGCTCACCGTCGTCATGGCGGCTAATGGCTACCCTGCCTCGCCGGTCACGGGCACCGAGATCCGCGGGCTGGATGAGGCGGCCAAGATTGCCGGAGTCGAGATCTTCCATGCGGGCACGCGCCGCGACGGGCCTCGCCTGATCGCCACCGGCGGCCGCGTTCTCAACGTCGCCGCGCGCGGACAAACCGTCAGCGAGGCGCGCGAGCGGGCCTACGAGGCGATTGGACGGATCGACTGGCCGGGTGGCTTCTACCGCACCGACATCGGCTGGCGTGCTGTCGATCGCGAGCGCAACAACGACTGATAGTCGGCAAACAGGGAGGGAAATTCACATGGGCATGCATGCAGGACTTCCCGACCTCTTTCCAGGCTTCACCGCGGCCCGCATCCCAACCCCGGGCGGCGAGATTTTCGCCCGGATTGGCGGCGCGGGACCAGCTCTCGTTTGCCTCCACGGGTATCCGCAGACGCACGCGTGCTGGCACCGCGTGGCGCAGGACCTTGCGCGCCAGCACACGGTCGTCGTCATGGATCTGCGCGGCTACGACCAGAGCTCGACACCGGAAGCCGATTCGGACCATCGCTCCTACTCGAAGCGGGCTATGGCCGAGGATGTCGTCGCCGTCATGCGCGCTCTCGGGCACCAACGGTTTCGCGTCATGGGACATGACCGGGGCGCCCGGGTAGCCTATCGGCTCGCCCTCGACAGTCCCGAGGTGATCGAGCAGCTGATCGTGCTCGACATCCTGCCGACCTCGGAGGTCTGGGCGCATCTCACCGCCGAAAGCGCGATCAAGTCCTATCACTGGAGTTTCCTCGCCCAGCCTGCTCCGCTGCCCGAGACCCTGATCGCGGCCGACCCCACCTATTACGTCGAGCACACGCTGAGAAGCTGGACCCGGGACAAGACGCTCGACTGCTTCGCGCCGGATGCCCTGGCCCACTACCGGGTCATGCTCGGGGCGCCGGAGCGAATCCGCGCGATCTGCGAAGACTACCGGGCCGGGGCGACATTCGACCGGATCGCGGACGAGGCCGACCGTGCGGCTGGCCGGAGCATCGACTGCCCGACACTTGTCCTCTGGGGCACCGACTATGTCGGCAGAGGCACGGCCGATCCACTCGACGTCTGGGGTCGTTGGTGTTCCGATGTGCGCGGCGAGGCAATCCTGTCCGGACATTTCCTCGTCGAGGAGAATCCGGAGCAGGTCATGGCAGCCGTGATGCCGTTCCTGCAGCAAGGGCTGTCCGGCTAGGGCGCTCGCCTGCCTGCCTCCGACCAACTGCCGCCTTGACGGGCAGGGGATATTGAAATTTCCGTTGTCCATGTCCCAGGACCTGAAGCCGCAATCACCATCGAAGCCGAAGATGCCCTCGGTCGCACTGGCGCTCGGCGGCGGCGGCGCTCGCGGCCTCGCGCACATCCTGATGCTCGAGGTGTTGGACGAGCTTGGCATCAGGCCGACCGTGATCGCAGGCACGTCGATCGGTGCGCTGTACGGGGCCGCCTATGCATCGGGCCTCAGCGCCCGCCAGATCCGCGCCTACACCGAAGAGACGCTCGGGAGCCGGTTCGACCTCATTCGTCAGCTGTTCGCCGCCCGCTCGGAACCGGTCCAGAGGCTGCTGCGCGTGCTGCCCCTGCGCTCCTCACTGCTCAATCCGGCCACGCTGCTGGACCTGCTCTTTCCGGGGCAAGTCGCCAAGGACTTCGACGCGTTGCAGATCCCATTAAAGGTCGTTGCCACGGATCTTGCCTCCCACGAGGCCACCGTGCTGGACCGGGGACCGCTGCGGCCCGCCGTTGCCGCCAGCATAGCGATCCCCATCCTGTTCACGCCGGTCGTCATCGATGGCCGGACGCTCGTCGATGGGGGCCTCGCTAACCCGCTCCCGTTCGACCTCATCGACGGCGCCGCCGACGTAACGATCGCGGTCGACGTCAATGCCAAGACATCGCAAGCCGACATCGGCCCGCGACCGACAGCCGTCGAAGTGATCGTGCAGTCGTTCCAGATCCTGCAGAAGAGCGTGACCAGAGAGCGGCTCCGCTACCGGCAGCCGGATATCCTCATCGAGGTCGCCGTCGATCGGTTCGGCGTGCTCGAGTTCACGCGGCCAGACGAAATCCTGGCCGCCGCACAGCCCGCCAAGGCCGAGCTGAAGCGGGAGCTGCTACGCATCCTCGGCATGGAACATGGCGGCGTGAGCGCGACAGCGGCGGCTCCTTCGCGAACCAGCCAGTAGGCTTTGGGGCTTCTAGTCCGAGTCCCGGCGGACCGCGAAGAACTCCCGCAGGATCTGCGCCGATTGCCCCTCGCTGATACCGCCGTAGATTTCCGGCACATGATGGCAGGTGGGCTGAGTGAAGATGCGTGGGCCGAATTCGACGCCGCCGCCCTTGGGATCGCTGGCGCCGAAGTAAAGGCGGCGGATACGCGCGAACGATATGGCACTGGCGCACATCGGGCAGGGCTCGAGCGTCACATACAGGCTGAAGCCGATGAGGCGCTCGGAGCCGAGCGCAGCACATGCATCGCGAATCGCCAGAATCTCAGCGTGAGCGGTCGGATCGGAGAGCTCCCGCGTCCTGTTGCCAGCACGGGCCACCACGGACCCGTCCGGCGCCACCACGACCGCGCCGACCGGCACCTCTCCCCGCGCGCAAGCGAGCATCGCCTCTTCGAGCGCAAGGGTCATGTGGCTTCCGGACGAGCGTGGTGCCATAAAGGCCTCTTCTTGAACGAGCTGATCGAGCCCTCTAGAGTCTGATCCCACTATTCATGGAATTGACCGCCTCTCAAATCCGTCATGGCCGCGCAGGCGGCCATCCGCGCAAGTTCGCGACTTCGACTTGCGAGCGGTGGGGATATAGCAGCGACTCTGGTGCAGGCGCCTTTTGAAACGAAACCTGGACATAATGGCCCGCGAGCTCGCAGGCACCTGGCTGGCCGCCGACCTCCGCCAGCTCGGCGGTGAGCTGCGGGCCCGCTGGCGGCGTCCGCACTGTCGGTGTCACGCAAAGGCGATCTCGCTCTAGTTCACGAAGCCTTTCATCACGAGCCCGGATTCGGAGCCCACGTTACTGTCATGCGCAAAGACCGAGCCGGTCCACCGAAGCACCGCCCCGATGCCAAACGCGGGAAGCGCGCCGAAACTCAGGAGATCTCGCGGCAGGTCTCCCGGCCGCCACGGCCACCCCGCCGCGACACGGCGCGGCGCGCGCCTGCTAGCGACGACGCGACCGGCGGCCTCTCCGAGACGATGCGCATCGCCAAGGCCATGGCACGCGCCGGGCTCTGCTCGCGCCGCGACGCGGAACGCTGGATCGGCGAGGGCCGCGTCTCCGTCAACGGCGAGGTACTGACGAGCCCCGCCCGCGACGTTGGCCCCGCGGACCTGATCAAGGTCGACGGCAAGCCCCTGCCCCAAATCGAGCCGGTTCGCGTCTGGCGCTACTATAAGCCCCGGGGCCTCGTCACCACGCATCGCGACCCGCAGGGAAGGCCGACCGTTTTCGAGAAGATGCCGCCGGAAATGCCACGCGTGATCTCGATCGGCCGGCTCGACTTCAATACCGAGGGGCTTTTGCTGCTGACGACGGACGGCGCACTCGCTCGCTATCTCGAGCTGCCGTCGACGGGCTGGCTGCGCCGCTACCGCGTGCGAGCCCATGGCGCGGTGACGCAGGAGGATCTCGACAAGCTGAAGGACGGCATCGAGGTCGAGGGCGTCCGCTATGGTCCGATCGAGGCGACGCTCGACCGGGTTCAGGGCAGCAACGTGTGGCTCACGATCGGCCTGCGCGAGGGCAAGAACCGCGAGGTTCGTAAAGTTCTCGGCAGCCTCAACCTCGACGTGAACCGGCTGATCCGCATCTCTTTCGGCCCCTTCCAGTTGCTGGATCTCAACCCGGGCGAGGTCGACCCTGTGCGGCGGCGCGTTCTTGTCGATCAGCTCGGGACCCGGCTCGCGCGCGAGTTTGGACTGACCGACGTCAGCGACGAGGAGATCGAACGACGCCAACAGCGTAAGTCCGATCGCAGTGGCGACAAGTCTCGACCGCCGAAGCCCGCGGCCGGCAAAACCTCGGAAGGGAAGCGGCGATGAGGGTTGTCGGCGGCCAGTTTCGCGGTCGGCCGCTCGCGTCCCCGAAGGACGAGCGGCTGAGACCCACATCGGATCGCGTACGCGAGGCGGTGTTCAACATTCTGCTGCACGGGATCCCGGACTTCTCGCTGGAAGGCGCGAAGGTGCTCGACCTGTTCGCCGGCACTGGCGCACTCGGAGTGGAGGCGCTGTCACGTGGCGCTGCCTCCTGCCTGTTCGTGGAGCAGGATGCCGAGGCACGCGGCCTCATCCGCCGCAACGTCGAGGCTTTTGGACTGTCCGGCATCACCAAGATCTTCCGCCGCGACGCGACTGATCTCGGCCCGGCTAGCAGCCGCGACCAGTTCACGCTCGTCTTCGCTGATCCCCCCTACGGGGGTGGACTTGCCGAAAAGGCACTCATCTCGGCGGCATCCGGCGGCTGGCTGGCGGAAGGTGCTATTGCGGTCATCGAGGAAGCCGAACGCAGCCCCCTTGAGCTGCCGGCCGGCTTCACAGAGCTCGACCGCCGCACGTGGGGCGGTACGCAGGTGGTGTTCGCTCGCTATACCTCCGAAACCGATAGCGCCGGCCTTCCCGACGCAAGTGAGGCATGACCGTCGTGCAGAAGGAAGCGGCGGCTTCGCAGCAGACCAATCCCGAACAGATCAGCGGCTGGATCGAGGCGGGGCTCTATGTCCTCGCCATCGCAGTGATCAGCGTCCTCTACGCGATGGCAAACGAGATGGGCGCGCACGTCGTGGTGTTCGTCCTCTACTCGCTGCTGGTCTCGGCGGCTGGCATGCTCGCCTTCACCGGGCTCGGTGCCGAGCCGATCCGCATCATGCTCGCACCCCAGAGCTGGATCGTGGGCATCGGGACCATTCTCCTCGAAGGGGCTTACTGCCTGATGCTGGTGACGATCTCGCCGGCTGAAGGCAACCTCCTGGTGCGGTTATCGATCCCGATCGCACTCATCGTCGGATGGCTCTGGTTCGGGCGCATGCCAGCGACTGGCATCTGGATCGGTGCAGCCATCATTTCCGCCGGCGTCGGCGTCCTTGCTCTGACCCTCGATCCCGCAACACAGGGCCTCGGCGTCCTCTATGGATTGCTTTCGGCCACCATGGTCGGCGCGCGCGGTTTTGCGGCCGAGTTTCATCCCTGGAACAGGGCGGCGCGAAACGTGGTCGAGAAAATGCGCGTGACCGGGCTCGTCGTGCTCGTAACCGCGCTGACGAGCCTGATCGTCGTCGGCTTTGGCACCGCGCTCGTCGGCCAGGGCATTCTCGCCCGCAGCGAGCTCGTACCAGCCCCAGCGGACCTGTGGCATCTGCCGGCGATCCTGATGGCGCTGCTCGTCGGTGGCGCGGTCTTCACCGCGATGAGCTATCTGCAGTTCTCGGCCGTCGTGAAGATCCGCACCGAAAACTTCATCGCCACCGGCGCTTTCATGCCGATTGCCACGTTGCTGGTGCAGAGTCTCGCCGCCGCGGCCGGCCTCATCACGGTTTCCGCTTTCGATTGGCGGCTTCTGCCCGGCATGCTGATCGTCGTCGTCGGGGTCATGGTCCTGATCCGTTCACGGCGCAAGGAAGGCTGATCGGAGCAATCAGCGCCGGCCGAACAGCCGCTCGATGTCGCTCAGCGCCAGCTCGACGTAGGTGGGGCGTCCGTGGTTGCATTGCCCCGCGAGCGGCGTCGCCTCCATTTCGCGCAGCAGGGCATCCATCTCCTGCGCGGTGAGCCGTCGTCCCGCCCGCACGCTGCCGTGGCACGCCATGGTGGCGCAGACGGCTTCGAGCCGTTCCTTCAGTGCCAGCCGCTCGCCCTCACGCAGAATGTCGGCGGCGAGGTCACGCACGAGGCCGGGCACATCGGCCTGCCCCAAGAGAGCCGGCACTTCGCGCACGACGACCGCCCCCGGACCGAAGCGCTCCAGCGCCAGCCCGAGCTCGGCCAGCTCCGCCGCATGCTCACCCAGCGCTTCCGCCTCGTCCTCGCCGACATCGACGATCTCGGGGATCAGCAGGCCCTGCCGCGCGACGCCGCCATTCGCCAGCATCGCCTTCATGCGCTCGTAGACGAGCCGCTCGTGCGCCGCGTGCTGATCGACGATCACCATCGACGTCCGCGTCTGCGCGATGATGTAGGTCTCATGGATCTGGCAGCGAGCCGCCCCGAGCGGCCGGTCGATCAGCTCGGGCGCCGGCGGGAGCGCACTGACGCTGCTGTCCGCGCTCGGCGCATCGATACCGGCCAACGGCGCCTGCATGGCCTCAGCAAAACCTGGCGGAATGCTATCGGGGCGCATGGACGATGCGTAGTGCTGCGCAGCAGGAGCTATGCGGCTTCCGGATTGAACACCCAGGTTGCGCCGCGCCAGTACATCGACAGTCGCCACGCCACCCGCTGCTGATGCGCGATGTCCTGCCGCCCGAAGGGCATGCCCGAGCGCGCCGATGAGCAGTGCACGGACGGCGGCCGGGTTGCGAAACCGCACCTCTGCCTTGGCAGGGTGCACGTTCACGTCGACCTCCCGCGGGTCGAGGTCCACGAAGATCGCCAGCAACGGGTGCCGGCCGCGCGGGATCAGATCCGAATAGGTGGCCCGCACCGCGCCGACGAGCAGCCGGTCCCGCACGGGCCGGCCGTTGACGAAAAGGAACTGCTGGCTCGCATCCGGCCGATGCAGCGTCGGCAGTCCGGCATACCCGGACAGCCGAATGCCTTCCCGCTCACCGGAGATTTCAAGTGCATCGTCCACGAAGGCGCGGCCCATGACATGGCCGAGCCGCTGCAAGAGGCCGTCCCACCCTGTCGCAACCGCAGGCAAGCGCAGCGGCGTGCGCTCACCCGTCACCAGCACGAACCCGACGTCCGGATGCGCCATGGCGAGCCGCTTGACCACATCCGTGATGGCCAGGTTCTCGGCGCGCTCCGACTTCAGGAACTTGAGCCGCGCCGGCGTCGCCGAGAACAGCTCGCGCACCTCGACGCGCGTTCCGGCATTGGCCGCCGCCGGCATCAGAGGGCCCTTGCGACCCCGCTCGACGCGGAGAGAGAAAGCGGCATCGGCGCCTCGAGCCCGCGAGACGACGAGAAGATCGGCCACCGAGCCGATCGAGGGCAGGGCCTCGCCGCGAAACCCGAGCGTGCGGATATCGAGCAGATCCTCGCTGTTGAGCTTGGATGTCGCGTGCCGCTCCACGGACAACGCCAGGTCCGCCGCCCCCATGCCGGACCCGTCGTCGGTCACCCGGATCAGCGACACACCGCCGCCCGAGGCCACGATCTCGATCTCGCCGGCGCCGGCGTCGATGGCGTTTTCGACCAGCTCCTTGACGACGCTGGCCGGTCGCTCGATCACCTCGCCCGCCGCGATACGGTTGATCGTGTCCGGTGATAGCTGCCGGATGGCCACGCCGTCCCCCCTCCCGTGCGCTCTGCTCAGGTGCCCTGTTGCAGCCGCTCGCGCGAGAGCCGCTTGCCGAGCTCGACCGCCGGCTGATCGAACGGATCGACGCCGAGCAGTCGGCCCGCGAGGATCGTCTCCAGCATGAAGTGCATGAGGAGCGCGCCGAGGGTGCGCTCGTCGAGCTGATCCAGGTCGAAAATGCGCACTGGCCGCCCGGCTTGTGTCAGCGCCGCGGGAACACCGTGCGTCTGGGCAGCAACGAGGTCGCCGACAGCCCGCCCCGCCATCTCGTCGAGCCCTGCAGCGGCAGCGAGCTCAGGGTCGATCGTGGGGCCAGCGCCCGAAGTCGCCAGCCGCAGCACCGTGATGAGATGCTCGCGCGGACCGTCGAGGAAAAGCTGAAGCTGGCTGTGCTGATCGAGCGGTCCGAGACACGCGATCGGCGTCGTGCCTTCGCCGTTCTTGCCCAGGCTCTCGGCCCACAGCTGTACGTACCAGTGTGCGAACCGGGCGAGGCGGTCGGCGTAAGGCATCATGACGGCGATACGAATCCCACGCTCTTTGGCGAGCGCGACGTTCACAGCGGCCCCGACTGCCGCTGGCAATGCCGCTGGACTCGGTGCCTGACGCATCGCCGTGACGACCTCCGCGGCACCCGCCCTGAGCGCGCGCACGTCGAGCCCACGCGCAAGCGCCGGCAGCAGGCCGACGTTCGTCAGCACCGAGTAGCGACCACCGATGCCGGTGTGATGATCGAGCAGCGGAATGCCATGCGTTTCGAGCAGCTTGCGCAGACCGTTGCTGCGCCCGGGCACTGCAGGCTCAGTGAGCCCAAGGAACATCCGCGGCAGCTCATGGCCGAGGCCTGCGGACTTCACTGCATCGAGCGCCGCGAGCACCTGGACCAGGGTTTCCGGCGTGTTCCCGGACTTCGAGGTGACGACGAAGCGCGTCGAGGCGAGGTCCAGGGAGGCGAGGCTGCGCCCGAGCGTAACGGCGTCGAGGTTGTCGTAGAAGCGGGTGCGCGGCCGCTGCTTCTGCTTCGCGTCGGCCGTGCCGGGAATGGACCAACCCGCGAGCTGGGCGAGTGTCTGGCCGCCCAGGCTCGAGCCGCCGGTGCCGAAGAAGACGATCGTCTCGGCACCCTTGGTCAGGCTGGCCATCGCGGCCTCGGCAGCGTCGATGTCCGCAGTCTCTTCGGGAACACGCAGGAGAGGCAGGCTGCCAATTTCCCAGTCTTGCCTGAGTTGATCGAGCGCCGGCTCCAGTCGCGCGAGCCAGGGCTGCAGGTCCGCTTCGGTCAGCCCGTGCGCGCCGATCGCCGGGTCGAGCACTCCGTCAATACTCTGCCGAAACGGCAAGGCGTCTGATGCTGATCCGGCGCTCGCGGACTCAACCATGCCGTTTCGTCTCCTTCAGCCTCGCGGATGGGGCCCAGTTAGACCAGAGTCCCCATCCGGTGCCAAGGCCCCGAACCAACAGCGGTGTGGGCGAGTCAGCTCCGGCCCTTCAGGTTCTTGGGCTGGCCGACCACCGTGGTGATCAGGTTGTCCGTCGCCAGGATGCGCGCTGCGGCACGCTTCACGTCCGCCAGCGTCACCGCGTCGATCTGTGCGTTGCGCTTCTCGACGTAATCGATGCCGAGCCCATCCTGCATGATCCCCAGCAGCTGGTTGGCGATCTTGGCGTTGGTATCGAACCGCAACGGGTAGGAGCCGACGAGATAGCTTTTGGCATTCGCCAGTTCCTCGTGCGTGGGTCCCTCGGTCGCCATGCGCTTCAGCTCGGCCCGGATCACATCGAGCGACTGGCCGATCTCCTCGTTCTTGGTGGCGACGCCGCCAGCGAAGATCGAGGTGTGCTGATAGGGTTGCAGATAGCTGTAGACCGAGTAGGCGAGGCCACGCTTCTCGCGCACCTCCTCCATGAGGCGCGAGGAGAAGCCGCCGCCACCCAGGATGTGGTTCATCACGAAGGCCGGCATGAAGTCCGCATCCTTGCGCGGAATGCCTGCCAGGCCGAACGTTGCCACCGACTGTGGCACCGGCATTTCGACCACCTGCAAACTACCGCCCTTCCGCGGCTCCACGATGGGCACCGGCGCGAGGTCGGCCTTCGCGGGCAGATCGCCGAACACACGGTCGAGGATGTCGCCGAGGGTCGCCGCATCGATGTCGCCGACGGCGACCACCTTCAGCGTATCCTTGGCGAACACGCGCTTGCGGTAGGATTCGAGATCAGCGCTCTTGATCTTGGCGATGCTCTTGGCCGTGCCGGCGGCCGGACGGCCATAGGGATGGTTCGGGAATGCAGCCGAGAACCATTCACGCGCCGCAACGCGATCAGGGTCCTTCTCGGCAAAGGCGAGACCGGCGAGCAGCTGGCCGCGGATACGCTCCATAGCATCGGCGTCGAAGCGCGGCTTGTTGACGGCGAGCCGCAGCATTTCGACTGCTGCATCGCGGTTCTCGGTCAGCGTCTCGAAGCTGCCGTAGAACGCGTCACGGCTGTCGTCGAAGCCCATGCGCATGGCAATCTCCTCCATCCGCTCCTGGAACTGGAGCGCGGTGAGATCGCCCGCGCCCTCGTCCATCATCGCGGTGAGGAAATTGGCGAGACCTTCCTTGCCGGCCGGATCCTGCGAGTTGCCGCCCTCGAACGCAAATCGCAGCGCCATCAGCGGAACACTGTGCTCCTCGACCAGCCAGGCTTCGATGCCGCCCGGGCTTTTCACTGTCTGTATTTTCATTGCGGATGCTGACGTCGAGAAGGTTGCACCAAATCCAAGCGCTAGTGCCAGCACGAGCGCATACGCCCAGGAGCGATATGACGTGAAGGAGAGACGCTCAGGCATGAGTTTACGCACCATGACCCACTCCCCTCTCACGAGCGACGCTGTTGCGGCGCGGCAGCGCCGGTCTGCTGAGCGGTTCCGTCAGGCGGAATGGCCAGCAGGTTGCCAGTCACAGAACGGCGCGGATCGAAGTAGCGCGCTGCGACTTCTTTGACATCCGCGAGCGTCACCTTCGAGATGCGATCGGGCCATGCCTCGATGTCGGCGATGGTGCGGCCGGCGACCAATCCCCACCCGTAGCGGCGGGCGAGCGTCGCCTGGTTGTCGCTCTCGTAGATGTACTCGGCGATGTATGCCTTCTTGGCCCGCTCGAGTTCGACCTCCGTGACACCGTTCTGGGCGATATCGGCCAGCACGCTGTCGATCGCAGCTTCCACTGTCGCGAGCGACACGCCGTCAGCCGGAATGGCGTAGACCGCGATCTTGCCGAAATCCATGCTGGAGCCGCCGTACCAGCCGCCGGCGCTGGAAGCGATCTTCTCACCCGCAACGAGCTTCTGGTAGATCCGGCTGGTGGCGCCTGAGCCGGCGATCTTCATCAGGAGGTCGAGCGCCTCGGCCTCGCCGGGCTTCGCCGTCACATAGCTCGGCGTCACATAGTAGCGCTGCATGGAGGACTTGCCGGCGCGCGGATCCTTGATCTCGACCCGGCGGGCCGCCCGCTGCTCGGGATCCATAGGACGTTTGCGCGGCTTGATCTCCGGGTTGGCCGGCAGCCGCCCATAGCTCTCCTCGGCAAGCCGCTTGACCTCGTCCGGCGTCACGTCGCCCGAGACGACCAGGATGGCGTTGTTCGGCGCGTAATGCAGCTTGTAGAAGTTCAGCGCATCGTCGCGGGTGAGGCGCGCGATCTCGTGCTCCCAGCCGATGACGGGAACGCCGTAAGTATGAGAGTAGTAGAGGACGGCATTCATCTGCTCGTCCAGAACCGCCTGCGGGTTGTTCTCGACGCGCGAACGGCGCTCCTCGAGGATGACGTCACGCTCGGTCAGCACCTCGGGCTCGGTCAGCCGCAGGTTGACCATGCGGTCGGCTTCCATCTGCATGACCTGTCCGAGCCGGTCCTTGGAGATGCGCTGGAAGTAGGCCGTCGCATCCTGGCTGGTGAAGGCGTTGTCCTGGCCGCCCATGCGCGACACGATGCGCGAGAACTCGCCGGACGCGATCTTCTCCGTCGACTTGAACATCAAGTGCTCGAGGAAGTGCGCGATTCCCGAAACGCCCGGCGGCTCATCGGCGGCACCAACGCGATACCAGACCATGTGCGTCACCACGGGCGCGCGATGGTCGGGAACGACAACCACCTGCATGCCGTTGGAGAGGGTGAATTCCGTGGCGCGCCCCTGAGTTTGGGCCTGGAGCGGGTCGTGGACGAAAGCAAGCATCATAATAAAGGCCAGCAGGGTTGAAAGGGAGACCTGGACGCGTGTGAGCATATTCTGATCCTTATGCACTGGCGCGGCTTCCCGGGAACGACGGATCGGCGGCAGATCCCGTGCCTCTTGGCGGCACGACGGCTCGGAAGAAGAATTGCCCCTTGCCGGTAGTAATGTCGGGTTCGCGACCAGTGTTGTCAAACGGCGCAGGCAGCGACATGTCGGGTTAATTTATAAAAATCCCGCACGAGCGCCACTGAACCGACGAGATCTGCACCCGAGATCTGCGGCGGCGGTCCCCATAAATATCACAAAAGCAGCAATCGGCAGCAGCAGAGTTGCATGCGCTACCGCGTCGTAACGTCCTTGCCTGTGAGATTGCGCAGGATCGAGGGGCTGCAGCTGCCCTTGGGTCCCCGAACATGGGCCTCGTTCTGCCCTTGCGCGCGGGCACGCCAGAGGGCATCGCGGCAATATGCTTCATGCTCCTTATCGAGCCG
>JAEZHL010000057.1 GCA_023416575.1 Pseudomonadota bacterium | reverse complement strand
TGCCGTCCGGCAGAGGTGGTGCTCGAGATTCTGCCGGCGTCAGGAACGGACGTCTCAGCCACCGCCGAGCCGGGCTGAGCTGTTCCGGGTCATCAGGTGCCTCAGCCCGGCGAACGGCTCGCCTTTGCCGCGTCCAGCAACTCTCGAATCTTCCTGGCCAGCTCCTGCTGCGTATATGGCTTGTTGAGCAGGTGCACCTTTGCGTCGAGTCGGCCGTTGTGCACGATCGCGTTGCGGGTATAGCCGGTGGTGAACAGCACCGGCAGGCCCGGATATCGCTCCTTCAGCTTTTCGGCCAGATCGCGCCCGCTCGCCGAGCCGGGGAGGACGACGTCTGTGAATAGGAGGTCGATTGGAGGCGTGCTTTCGAGGGCGCTCAAAGCTCCTTCGGCGTCGGCTGCTTCGATCACCCGGTAGCCGAGGTCCTCCAGTACGGATACCGCGTAGGCGCGAACGTCGGCGTTGTCCTCGACCACGAGCAGGGTCTCGTTCGCCGCCGCTCGCGGCGGCGTCGTGATCGGCGTGTCGACACCGGGCGGGTTGGCGGGCACGGCCGCGGTCTCGGTGCTGCGGGGGAGATAAACCTTGACTGTCGTGCCTTGTCCGACCTCGCTGTAGATCCGCACATGGCCTTGCGACTGCTTGACGAAGCCGTGGACCATCGCGAGTCCAAGACCCGAGCCGGCACCGCGCGCCTTCGTGGTGAAAAACGGCTCGAACGCGTGCTCCAGCACATCGGGAGACATGCCGCTGCCGGTGTCGGTGACGCTCAGCATCACGTACTGACCCGGTGTCACGTCGCCGAAGCGCCACGTATAGGCCTCGTCGAGGTACGAGTTCGCCGTCTCGACAGTGAGGCGGCCACCGTTGGGCATGGCGTCCCGCGCATTCAGAACCAGATTGAGGAGCACGTTCTCGACCTGGTTTGCATCGACGAACGTCGGCCATAGGCCCGCGGCGAGCACCGTCTCCATTTCGACGTTGTCGTCGAGCGTCCGTCGCAGCATGTCTGACATGCTGGTGATGAGACGGTTGAGATCGACGTTCGCCGGCTCCAGCGCCTGCCGCCGCGAGAATGCGAGCAATCGGTGGGTGAGCTGGGCGGCGCTCCGACTGCCGCGGATGGCGTTCTCAACCGGCTTCAGGAGCGTGGTGGCGAAATGTCCGGACGAATCGCTGGTGCTGGCGCTTGCGATCCGCCGCCGCACGGTGTCGAGATTGCCGATGATGATGGTCAGCAGGTTGTTGAAGTCATGGGCGATGCCGCCGGTGAGCTGCCCGATCGCCTCCATTTTCTGCGACTGTCGCAGCGTTTCCTCTGTTTCGCGGCGCCGCTTCATCTCAGCCTCGAGCTCGCCGGTGCGCGCGGCGAGCCGCCGAATGTAATGGCGGATCGCGCGCCCTACGAGCAGCGACAAGGCAACGGTCGCGGCTAGGCTGATCGCGACCAGCGTGATCAGCAAGCTGCGTAGACGAGCCGCCTCGCTCTGCGCGTTCTCGAGGTACTGATGCTCGACCCTCGGAATGCTGGTCAGGCGCTGGCGAATCTCCACCGTGAGTGCTTGGCCGCGGCTGAGCAGTTCCCGGTCGCGCGCCGCGGCGAGATCACCGCGCTGAAGTTCTGCAATCCTGGCACGCAGGTCCGCTAAGCGCTGGTCGATGAGCGACGCCAGATCACCAACGGAGACATGCTGGATCGTGGTCTGTTCCAGGAGCTCGCCGAGATTCCTCACTGCCGAGGGCAGGGCGGCCTCGGCCTTGGCGTGGGGCGCCAAAAATCGCGGATCAGCGGTCAGCAGATAGCCGCGCTGGCTCGTCTCCGCGAGATGTAAGGTGTTTATGATTTCCTCGGTAGCCTGACTTACCTGCAGCGCATGAGTGACCAGCCGCTCAGCGTCATTTGCGCGGACTGCGATTGTCGTTGCGGCAGCCCCGGCAATCAGAAGAGTGAAGAAGCTCGCGGCGAACATGACGAGCGTCGAGCGTGGTAGCTGGTCCTCCCGTTCCAGGGGGCTCGCAGCACCCGCCCCTAGCCACCCGGCCCGCAAGCCCGAAGTCGGCATACCCCTCCATACGCTGAACACGTTCCAAGGAAGCCAGCTCTGCGTTAAGCTGTAACAGCACGGCGGCAGATTGGAAACGGATGTTTATGTCGGATCGAAGCCGTATCTTGGTCGTCGAGGACGAGCCGTTGATTGCGGAGTTGTTGCGGGACTGGTTGTCGGACCTCGGGTGCGAGGTCGTAGGGCCCGCTGCGAGCAACGGGGCGGGACTGGCCCTGTTGGCGGAGGGTCCATTGTCTGGTGCCATTCTGGACATCTCCGTCCTGGACGGCCAAACCTATGATATCGCGGAGGCGCTCCAGCAGCAGGGCGTACCGTTCCTTTTCGCGACCGGTCACAACAGCGAAGGCATCGATCCGCAGTTCAGGGGCGTTCCCGTTCTGCAGAAGCCATTCGTGTTCGACGCGTTGGCTGCGGCGGTTTCGGAGTTGGGCGGCATGGGCAATCAGGCAGCCCAGCTCACGCCGTCCTGACCGAGAGGCGCGGGTCTAGCGACATCATTATGGTGGGTGCCCCCTTTGGGGTCGCAGGCGTAATCGCCGGTCGTGCACGGGCATCGCTCTGTAGGCTTCGCACTGGCCATCGTCGGATGTATCCTGTTTGTTGCAGAGTGTGATTTGGGCATCATCCGGCTGTCTCAGTCAGTCGGCTGTTGTCGGGACTGAACGCAAACGGAGCATCGAAACATGGCCAGTTCCCGAACACAGCGGCCTACGGGCACAATCGGGCTCATCAACCCTGATCCGTTCACAACACGGCCGGAGATCACCGGCACGTTTGGTGTTGTCGCCTCAACGCACTGGATCGCCACGGCGGTTGGCATGGGCATCCTGGAGAGAGGTGGGAACGCGTTCGATGCCGGCGTCGCGACCGCATTCACGCTTCAGGTGGTGGAACCGCATCTCAACGGTCCCGGAGGTGATGTGCCGGTGATGGTCTACGACCAGCGGAAGGGCCGGCCGGAGGTCATCTGCGGTCAGGGTCCGGCTCCTGCGAAAGCGACGATTGCGCATTACCGCGATCATCTCGGCTTGGATATCGTGCCCGGGACCGGACTGCTCGCGGCATGCATCCCGGGCACGTTCCAGACCTACATGCAGCTCCTGCGCGATTACGGCACCATGCGGTTGCGGGATGTTCTGGAGCCGGCGATCGGCTACGCGATGCAGGGTCATCCATTGGCCGAGCGCGCCTCGGCCACGATCGCCACGGTCGCTGATCTCTTTAGCGGGGACTGGCCGACTTCGGCTGCCGTTTACCTGCCGGGCGGCAATGTTCCGCAGCCCGGATCGATTTTCCGTAATGCGAGGCTTGCCGAAACGTACCTTCGCATTCTCGCAGAAGCCGAGGCGGGTGGTGGCGGCAGGGAGGCCGAGCTCGCACGGGCGAGCCAGGCTTGGAGTCAGGGCTTCGTCGCTGAGGCGATCGATCGGTTCTGCCGCACGCAGACGGTGATCGATGTCAGCGGTCGCGCGCATCGCGGCGTGCTGACCGCGGACGACATGGCCGGCTGGCAGCCGACCATCGAGGAGCCGGTGCACTTCGATTACGGCCAGTATCGCGTCTTCAAGGCAGGGCCGTGGACGCAAGGTCCGGTTCTGCTGCAGATGCTGGCGCTCATCGAGGGCTTCGGCTTCGATCACGTCGATCCGACCGACGCCGACTTCATTCACACCTGGATCGAGTGCGCCAAGCTCGCCTACGCGGACCGCGAGGCCTTCTACGGCGACCCGGCATTCGTCGAGGTGCCACTCGAGACGCTGCTGTCGAAAGCGTACAACGCCGAGCGCCGCAAGCTGATTGATCCGCGATCGGCCTCGATGGAGCAGCGGCCAGGGCGCATCGCCGGTTTCGGTGGCGAGGTCATCGTGAAGGGCATCGCCGAGGGGCGGACGGCGGTATCGGCCGGAGGTGCCGGTGAGCCGACCGTCGGGCGCCTGGGGGAGAGCCGCGGCGACACGGTCCACATCGACGTCATCGACAAGCACGGCAACATGTTCTCGGCCACGCCATCAGGCGGCTGGCTGCAATCCTCGCCCGTCATTCCCGATCTCGGATTTCCGCTCGGAACGCGGGCTCAGATGTTCTGGCTCGAGGAAGGTTTGCCGGCATCGTTGGCCCCGGGCAAGCGACCCCGATCGACCCTCTCCGTCAACATGGCCTTCAAGGATGGCGCGCCTTATCTCATTTGGGGCACGCCGGGCGGTGATCAGCAGGATCAGTGGAACAGCCAGTTCTTCCTGCGGCATGTGCATGCCGGCTTCAATCTGCAGCAGTCTATCGACGCCCCGGCCTGGCACATCGAGCACTTCCCGAGCTCGTTCTGGCCGCGGTCGGCACGGCCCGGCGTGGTCGTGCTCGAGGATCGGTTGCCGGCGGCGACGATCGCCGAGCTGCGGCGCCGGGGTCATAACGTCGAGGTCGGTGGAAGCTGGAGCGAGGGCCGTCTGACGGCGGCGAGTCGCTCTGGCGTCCTGCGCAAGGCGGCAGCCAATCCGCGCAGCATGCAGGGGTATGCAGCGGGCCGATGAGCGCCTGCACTGACCCCGCCACGACGCCGGATCACTGCGGCTTGATGAACTGCCGCAGGAAATCGCGGGCCTTCTTCTTCGTCTTGTTGCCGTCGTCTTCCTCATTGAGGAAGTCCCGCAACGCGTCGTCGATTTTCTTGCCCTTGAA
>JAEZHL010000447.1 GCA_023416575.1 Pseudomonadota bacterium | reverse complement strand
GCCACGCACGTTCCGCCGGCTCCGCCCGGCGATGGGTCCGCGACAAGGCGACATCGCCGCCCAGGATCGTCTCGCCCTGCCGTTCAAAGCCGAGCCGTAGCGAATCCGTCAGAGCACCGACGGCCGTAATGACAATGACGCCCAGAGCAACACACGCGATGAACACCTGAAAGCCGGATATCCCGCTGCGCAACTCCCGAGCGGCGAGCCGCAATGCTTGCGGAACTCGGACCGTCGACGGCCGCGATGAGGTCGAGATCGTCTCCGTGGTCATGCCGCCTCGACTTGCGTTGCACCCGCGACGATCCGGCCATCGGCCATGTGAATGGTGCGCTCGCAGCGGTCGGCCAGCATCGGGTCGTGCGTCACGAGCACCAGCGTTGCGTTCCGCCGCTTCTGGAGGTCGAACAGCAGCTCCACGATCTGGCAGCCCGTCTTCCCGTCGAGATTACCGGTCGGCTCGTCGGCCAGGATGAGCTTCGGACGTGGCGCCAGTGCACGGGCGAGGGCCACGCGCTGCTGCTCGCCGCCTGAAAGCTGCGCCGGAAAGTGACTGGCGCGATGGCCGAGCCCGACTTCCTCCAGCATCTCGCCCGCAACCCGGAATGCATCAGGCTTGCCCGCGAACTCGAGGGGAAGTGCCACATTCTCGAGTGCCGTCATTGTCGGCACGAGATGGAACGACTGGAAAACGATCCCGATGTCGCGACCGCGGACGAGGGCGAGCTCATCCTCGCCGAGCGCCGTGAAATCATGGCCCGCAACCCTGACCGTACCTCCCGTGGCGCGCTCTAGACCGGCCATGATCATCAGCAAGGATGTCTTGCCCGATCCCGACGGACCGACGATCGCCAGCGCCTGCCCCGTGCCGACCCCGAGGCTCACCCCGCGCAGGATATCGACCGGTCCGGCGCGGCTGACGAGCCTCAATCTGACGTCGGCCAGTTGAATGATCGGCGGTTCGGATGAGGGCACGAAATCTCTCCGGAAGCTTGTGTCTGGTTATCGGGCTATCTACGTGGGACTCGATTGACGGACTATGGACAGGACGGGAGGGCGATATCATGAAGTGTTGGACCGCGGCCCGCGCACTGGCACAGGTGAGCACGCTGGCCGTCATCTTCAATGCATGCTTCACGATCCTGTCATCCCCTGCCCCGGCGCGCGCCGACAGCGCACCCGTTCGGATCGTCGCGTTCGGAGACAGTCTGACCGCGGGTTTCGGCCTCCCGCCAGGAGAAGCCTTCCCGGCACAGCTCGAACGAGCTTTGAAAGCGCGCGGCCATACCGTTGCTGTGATCAATGCTGGAGTTTCGGGCGATACCACGGCGGCGGGGCTGCAGCGCTTCGATTGGACGTTTGCGGAAAAAGCAGATGCGGCAATTGTTGCGCTTGGCGCAAATGACGCATTACGCGGGATAGATCCGGCACAATCTCGCCAAAATCTGAATCGAATTCTCACAAAGCTGAACGTCAGCGGAACCGCGGTGCTGCTTGCTGGAATGAAAGCGCCGCGAAACTGGGGTGACGATTACGTCAATCGGTTCGACGCGATTTTTCCCGATCTGGCCGCAAAGCACGACGCACTGCTCTATCCGTTTTTCATCGAAAGCGTCGCACTGAGGCCCGAGCTGAACCTCGATGACGGCATGCACCCGAACAGCAAGGGCGTGCAGGCGATGGTCGAGGCCATCATGCCCAAGGTCGAGGAGTTGATCGCGCGCGTGAAAGCGGCGCGAGGACCCGCGGTCGCGAACTGATCGGCCAGCACGCGCAGCCTCATCCGGGGAACCCGAGCTTGAGCCGGATCGTTGGCTGCCCTGTGCGGCCGCGCTCCGGAGAAGCGATGACGGGCCGCCCGGCCTGCCGATGCGCGCCGCGCGGGTGTCCGCAAGGGGATGCCATTGCTCGTTACCCGAGCTGACCATTTGTTGCAGAGTGTGGGAGTAACGCGTTGACCGATCGAAACCTTTTCAAAAGCATGTTCATTGCCGGCTTTGAATGCTCGACGCACCGGCGTGCCGACGGCCGGCGCCTCGATCTCATCGCTGCCACCGGCCATGATCGCAATGTCGAGGCGGATTACGGTCAGCTTGCCGAGAATGGTATTCGGGTCGCGCGCGATGGGTTGCGCTGGCATTTGATCGAAACGTCACCGGGCCGCTACGACTGGTCGAGCTTTCTGCCGATGCTGCGCGCCGCCAAGCGCCACGGCATCCAGGTGATCTGGGATCTGTGCCACTACGGCCACCCCGACGACGTCGATATCTGGTCCCCCGCCTTCGTCGAGCGCTTCGGCAAGTTCGCGGCCGAAGCCGCGCGCGTCGTCCGCGAGGAGACGGGCGAGGTTCCCTTCTACTGCCCGATGAACGAGATTTCGTTCTGGGCCTGGGCCGGCGGCGACGTTGCCGAGTTCAATCCGACCGCGAAAGGCCGGGGTGGTGAGCTCAAGCGTCAGCTCGTCAGAGCCGCGCTCGCGGGGACGGCGGCAGTGCGCGACGTCGACCCGCGCGCCCGCATCGTGTTCTGCGAGCCTGCCATTCACGTCCGCACCAAGTGGGAGCAGGACCCCGAGCACGAGGCCGCGGAACGCTATCGCCTGGCGCAGTATGAAGCCTACGACATGCTGACGGGGCGGCTGTGCCCCGAGCTCGGCGGCAAGCCCGACGTTCTCGATATCGTCGGCGTCAACTACTACTCGTTCAACCAGTGGTATTACGGCGGCGGCTTCATCCCGATGGGCCACCATCATTTCCGGCCCTTCAGCGACATCCTCGCCGAGATCCACAAGCGCTACGAGCGCCCGCTGATCGTGGCCGAGACGGGCGCCGAGGGCACGCCGCGGGCGCCATGGCTGAACTACATCTGCAACGAGGTCCGCGACGCGATCAGGATGGGCGTGCCGGTGCACGGCATCTGCCTCTATCCGATCGTCAACTACCCGGGCTGGGAGAACGAGCGGCTCTGCGAGGTCGGCCTCTTCCGAGAGCTCGGCGAGGGCGAAACCGGCCCGCGCCGGGTCGTCGAAGGCTTCATGCAGGAGTTCCAACGCCAGCGCGCCGAGTTTCGGGGCCGCTGACGCCACGTCCATCATCCCGGAACACGGGAGCGCCACCGGCCGGCGATCCGGGGCTTAGCCCCGGATCGGGTGGCCAGCGCCCGTGTCCGGATGCCGCCCTCGCGTGTGACGAGCGAAGGCTTTGCCCTGGCGCGCGATACAGACTAAATGTCTGGCCTTGATAGACGCCACGGACTGGATGAATGGTCCTCTTACTCGACACCACAGCTCAGCAGGTCTCTCCTTCCCCCAACGATGACGATCGTCCGTCGCTCGTCGGCCTGGGTCGAGAAGGCTTGCGCGACGCGCTGGCGGGGATCGGCGTGCCGCCGCAGCAGCTGCGGATGCGTGTCGCCCAGCTCTGGAGCTGGATCTACGTCCGCGGCGTCACGTCTTTCGACCAGATGACCGACGTCTCGAAGGATCTCCGGACCAAGCTGGAGCGGGCATTCTCGCTCGCCCGCCCGGAGATCGTGAGCGAGCAGGTCTCGGTAGACGGCACCCGCAAGTGGCTCCTGCGGCTGCCTCGGCGTGGCCGCGAGGCGCAGGCCCCCGAGGTCGAGACGGTCTACATCCCCGAATCCGACCGCGGCACGCTCTGCATCTCGAGCCAGGTCGGGTGCACGCTGAACTGCTCCTTCTGCCACACCGGCACCCAGCGCCTGGTGCGCAACCTGGAGGCGCAGGAAATCGTCGGCCAGATCGTCTTGGCGCGGGACCGGATCGGCGACTGGCCGGGGGCACCGGGCCCGAACGACGGCAGGCTGCTGCCGGAAGGCGATCGGAAGATCACCAATATCGTGCTCATGGGCATGGGCGAGCCGCTCTATAATTTCGACAACGTCCGCGCGGCGATGGAAGTCGCGGCCGACGGGGAAGGCTTGTCCGTGTCGAAGCGGCGCATCACGCTTTCGACGTCAGGTGTCGTGCCCGAGATTCCGCGCTGGGGGGCGGAAAGCGGGACGATGCTCGCCATCTCCCTGCACGCGACCCGGGACGAGCTGCGCGACGAGCTGGTTCCCATCAATCGCAAGTACCCGATCGCCGAGCTGATGGATGCCTGCCGGGCCTACCCCGGCCTTTCCAATGCCAAGCGCATCACGTTCGAGTACGTGATGCTCAAAGGCGTGAACGACTCGCTCAGCGATGCCAAGGAGCTGGTGAAGCTGCTCAAAGGCATCCCCGCGAAGATCAATCTCATTCCGTTCAACCCCTGGCCGGGGACGAAGTATGAATGCTCGGACTGGGAGCAGATCGAGCTCTTCGCCGAGGTCGTGAATCGCGCTGGCTACGCCAGTCCGGTGCGCACCCCGCGCGGGCGCGACATCCTCGCCGCCTGCGGCCAGCTCAAATCCGAGAGCACGAAGATCAGAGCCAGCGCCATGCAGTCTGCGGTAAGCGGGAGCTGAGCCGATGTTCTGGTCGACGGTCTGGCGGATCATCGTCGTCCCGATCGCGTTCATCATCTCAGCATTATTCACCGGCCTCGTGCGCGGGACCCTCGGACTGGAGCGCGTGACTCACGCGTTCCACAGCCAGACGATGGATGAAGCGGACTCGGTGTTCGCGATTTTCGATCTCGTCACCCAGGGCGTGCTGATCGCCTCGGGCCTCTCGATCCTGCCGGCCCTGCTCATCGTTCTGGTCGGCGAGGTCGTGCGTATCAGATCGTCCCTGTACTACATCATCGGAGGGGGAGCGGCGCTGGTCGCCATGCCGATGCTCGTCAACTTCGGGCAGTCGTCCACGTTCGTCTTGCCGAGCCCGGCCGTCTGGCAAGTATTCGCAACGGCTGGCTTCGCTGGTGGGTTCGTCTATTGGCTGCTGGCCGGTCGCCGCGCATGAGTGTGCAGGGGGGCAAGCCCGCCTGGTGGCCCAAAGCGCTCACGTCCCTGCTCCGTTGCCTGGCCGGCTACCTGCTCGCAAGCGCAATCGCCGGCATCGTCCAAGTCGCGTTCGTGCTTCCCCCGCTCGAACTGGCCGGCAGTGGGTCCGATAGGTGGATGGCGGCCGCTATCTGGATGCTGCTCGCGGCCTTCCATAGCGGCATCTTCGGAGCGCCATTCGCGATCGCCGCTCTGGGGATAGCCGAATGGAAGGGGCTCTACAGGCCAGCCTACTACGTCGCGTCCGGCATGAGCATCGCCGCCGCCGGCTTCCTGGCGCAGCTCTCCAGCGCCCAACAACCCATCGGCGTCAGCCTGTACGTCCTCGCGGCGCTCTCGACGGCCGGAGCCAGCGCGGGCTTCGTTTACTGGCTTGCGTCCGGTCGTCGCGCCGGAAAGTGGCGTTGAACTAGCCCCCTCAACTGCGATCATCCAGCTACGCTGCGCTGCAAAATACTTGCTGCATTGCGATATTGCTTGTACTGTATATCGCACTACTGCCGATATGGAGTACGTGGCATGTTCAGTTTCGACGCTCAGATTACTCTGATGCGCGCCTGGAGCGACATGGCGCTCGGGTGCATGACTGCTGCCGCTCAAATCTCGCAAACCGTTGTCGAGCAAAGCGTTTCGGCATTAGCCGCGGCCTCGACGGGGAAGCCGACTTCGGCAAAGCCGGAAGCGTCCGGCCTATCCTGGTCTTCTGGACAGTCCTGGTACCGAGCCCCGAATGCAAATCCCTTCGAGTTCTGCTGGCCTGGAATGGCGATGCCGTTCCCGTTCGCGCCGCCGATGCTGGCCATGACCCCACAGACGGTCATCCGTGCCCTGGATGCGTTCCAGACCTGGTCACGCCAGATGCAGCCCGCCGCGGCTTTCCCGGCTCCGCTGCCGGCGAGCTGGATGGGCTGGCCGGTCACACCCTACGGGTTCGCGCCCAGCGCACCGTGGATGTCCTGGATGTCGCCGTCGATGTTCGGCATGCCCAGCGCGCCAGTCGCACCCAGTCCGCAACCCGCCGGCACGGCGACGTTCGCGACCTACCGCTCGAGCAGCGGACATGCAGTGGCGCAGATCAAGTTCCCGAACGATATCGTCGCCACAGTCGCGATGCCGCCGAGTACGGCATCGCTGCTGGATGCGTTGCTCCCCTGGCCGCGCATGCTGCACTGACCGGCGCGGCCGCCGGAGCACCTATTTCTTAGCGGCAGCAGACTTGCCGGATTTGAGACGGCAGTAGGCTTTCACATGCTTGCCGTCTTTTCTCTTCGTTGCCCCGATCCAGCTACATTCCGTCTTCCCGGCGCAGGCCTTCTGCTCGAGGTTCTTGCAAGGGGATGCGGTCGCGGCGTGGACTTGTACGCCGGGGAGAGCCAAGCTTAGGGCCAGCGCGCTGGAGGCCAGGACTTTGAGGCAAAGACGAACAGCCACGACACAGTCTCCAGAGATTGCCACCGGGCCAGCCTAGCAAGGCGGTTTCGACCCAATTTTTTCGCTTTTGGATAAACACTTGTTCACTGGAGGCCGATCCAGGCAATCGCGTGATCGAGCCGGTCGTCACCCCAGAACAGCTCGCCATCCTCCGTGATGAACGTCGGCGCGCCGAAAATGCCGCGTGATGCCGCCTCCGCCGTCTGATCCTTCAGGCGCTGCTTGATGTCCGCCGCCTCTGCGCGTTCCATCATTCGAGCTGCGTCGAGGCCGAGCCGAGTGAGCACGCCTGCGATCACACCTGGGTCGGAGATATCCTCGCCGCGACCGAACTCGGCCTCGAAGACCGCACGCGTGAACGGCTCGATCCAGCCCTCATCCGACCCGACCAGAGCCAGCCGCGCAGCCTTCAGCCCGTTCGCTGGAAAGGTTGCCGGCATTCTGAAGGGGAGCCCGCGGCCAGCGGTCAGCCGCTGCATATCGCGGAGCATGTACCGGCCTTTGACCGGGTAAATGTTGAACGGAGATGTCTCCCACCCCTGCGAGTTGAAGATCGGCCCCAGCAGAAACGGCCGCCAGACCACCTCGATCCCGGCGCGCTGCGCCAGCTCCGAAATCCGCATGGCCGACAGGTATGAGTAGTTCGACGCGAATTCGTACCAGAATTCCAGAC
>JAEZHL010000424.1 GCA_023416575.1 Pseudomonadota bacterium | reverse complement strand
GGGTCAGACTGCCCGCGCAGGTGTTCGGATCGGCGGTTTTGAGGGCGGCCAGATGCCGCTCTACCGGCGCTTGCCGAAGCGCGGCTTCAACAAGTGGCGGCAGAAAGATTTTAACGAGCTTAGTCTTGGCGGTCTGCAAAAGGCGATCGACGCAGGCAAGCTCGACACCAGCAAGCCGATCGACGTCGCTGGCCTCGTTGCGGCTGGAGTCCTGCGCCGGCCCAAAGACGGTGTGCGCCTTCTTGGGGGCGGTGAGCTGACGGTCAAAGTCGCATTGACAGTCGATCACGCCACCGCCTCTGCTCGGGCGGCCGTAGAGAAGGCCGGCGGTTCGCTCACGATCATCGAGCCCAAGGTGCTTCCCGCTGATCAGGAAAAGCGGAAGAAGTCGGCAGCCAAGAGAGCTGCTGCTGGCAAGGGTACGAAGAGGGGCGGCGACGAATAGACCCGGCTGCAGCGGAGTTCAAACGCTTTCGGGCGAGTGTATGCCGCGTTATTCTGGAGTGGGCGCAGGGGCTTCCGGCTAGCAGCAGGAAGACAGCGCCTGCTGACACGCTGGCACACTTGAATCGTTGCGGGCTGATTGCCGCCGGTAGTGCGTCGAGCTTCGGGAGAATTGATTAGATGGCATCAGCCGCCGAGCAACTGGCAGCAAATCTCAACTTTGGCGCGTTCGCCAAGGCAGAAGATCTGAAGAAGCGCATCTGGTTCACGCTGGCTGCGCTTGTCGTTTATCGGCTCGGCACCTTTATTCCGATCCCTGGAGTCGACCCTGGGGCCTTTGCTCAGGCCTTCCAGTCGAGCCAGCACGGCATCCTAGGCATGTTCAACATGTTCGCGGGGGGTGCCGTCGAGCGCATGGCGATTTTTGCGCTCAACATCATGCCGTACATCTCGGCTTCCATCATCATGCAGCTTATGACGTCGATTAACCCGACGCTTGAAGCGCTGAAGAAGGAAGGTGAGCAGGGGCGCAAGCAGATCAACCAGTATACGCGCTACCTGACTGTGGTGCTGGCGGCTTTTCAGGCCTACGGAATCGCAATTGGACTTGAGGGCACTCGGGCTGCCAGTGGCGCCGTTGTGATGGAGGCCGGGTGGTTTTTCCGCATCACGACCGTGATCACCCTGGTTGGTGGCACGATGTTCCTGATGTGGCTGGGTGAACAGATCACGTCCCGCGGCGTGGGCAACGGTATCTCACTTATAATTTTTGCGGGCATCGTAGCGACACTGCCGAGTGCGCTGGCTTCGCTCTTCGAGCTGGCGCGGACTGGATCTCTATCAACGTTCATGCTGCTGCTGCTGCTTGTGTTGATGCTTGTGGTGGTGGTGGTGATCGTCTTCATGGAACGGGCGCAGCGGCGTATTCCGATCCAGTATCCGAAACGCCAGGTCGGCAATCGTATGTTCCAGGGGGACAGCTCGCATTTGCCGCTGAAGCTCAACTCGTCGGGTGTCATTCCTCCGATCTTCGCGTCATCGCTCCTGCTGTTGCCGATTACGGCGGCCCAGTTCATGTCCGGAACGGGACCGGAGTGGCTGAACACGCTCGTGGCAGCGCTCGGTCGGGGACAGCCGCTTCACTTGGCAATTTATGTCGGCCTCATCATCTTCTTCTGCTTCTTCTACACTGCCGTGGTGTTCAACCCGAACGAGACTGCGGAGAATCTCCGGAAGTACGGAGGGTTTATTCTCGGCTATCGTCCTGGGCAGAAAACGGCAGAATACATCGACTATGTGCTCACGCGCATAACCGTAGTCGGCGCGTTGTATCTGGCCGTGGTATGCGTGCTTCCTGAGTTTCTGATTTCATATGCGGCTGTCCCATTCTACTTCGGCGGAACTTCGCTGCTCATCGTGGTGAGCGTGACGATGGACACGGTGGCCCAGGTGCAGAGCCATCTACTTGCGCACCAGTATGAGGGGCTGATCAAGAAGGCGAAGCTGAGGGGCGCGACGAGGGGGCGGCGATGAACCTCATTCTTCTGGGGCCGCCTGGTGCAGGCAAGGGCACTCAGGCGGTCGCAATCGCGGCGAAGCACGGTCTGGTTCAGCTTTCGACTGGCGACATGTTGCGGGCAGCGGTCAAAGCTGGCACCGAAGTGGGGATGCAGGCCAAGGCGATAATGGAACGGGGTGCTCTCGTTCCGGACGAAGTGGTTATCAGGATTATCGACGAGCGGCTTGCGAAGCCGGATTGCGAGAGAGGGTTCATATTGGACGGTTTTCCACGCACGCTGGCTCAGGCCGCTGCGCTGGATAAGCTGCTGGCGGCCAACGGCAAGCAACTTGATATCGTGATCGAGTTGAAGGTCGATGACTCGATTTTGGTGGAACGTATCGCCGGTCGGTATGCCTGTGGACAGTGCGGCGCCGGATATCACGACAAATTCAAGCAACCTAAGTTGGCAGAAGTGTGTGATGCCTGCGGCTCCACGGAGTTCGTACGCCGCGCCGACGACAATGCCGAGACGGTGAAAAGCCGTCTTATGGCTTATTACAAAGAGACGTCGCCGCTTATTGGCTACTACTTCGCCAAGGGCACGCTAAAGTCGATTGACGGCATGGCGCCAGTGGAGAAGGTGACTCAGCAGATTGAGCGCCTTCTCGCTGATGTCGTGGCGGCTTGACGCGGGGGCAGTGCATTGACGCGGGCAGCCCGAACAGTTAAAAGGGCCGCGATTACATGCCGCACCTCGGCGAGATCGGAGCTGGTGTCCAAGCGCCAGGCGCCGATTTTCGCCTTTTCTGGCTGCAGGCCAGCAGTTTTCCGTCTGTCATCGCGAAGGTGGGCAGACCAACCAACCGATCGAACGCTCGCTTGAGGAGAAGCACGTGGCCCGTATCGCTGGCGTTAACATTCCGACGCAGAAGCGCGTCATCATCGCCCTGCAGTATATTCATGGGATTGGCCCCAAGTTCGCGAAAGAAATTTGCGAGAAGGTGGGGATCCCGCCGGAGCGCCGCGTGAACGAACTCACCGACGCCGAGGTGCTGCAGATCCGTGAGAGCATCGACCGCGACTACATGGTCGAGGGTGACCTTCGCCGCGAGGTGGCGATGAACATCAAGCGGCTTATGGACTTGGGGGCCTATCGTGGATTGCGCCATCGGCGTGGCTTGCCTGTCCACGGCCAGCGGACGCACACCAACGCCCCGACCCGCAAGGGGCCAGCCAAGCCGATTGCCGGCAAGAAGAAGGCGTGATTTCCGGCCGGCGGTGCCGGCTTCGACGCTGTGACTAACCGTAGAATCGCAGACTTGCTTTCCAGGAACCATCTCATCCATGGCTAAAGAGCAGCAGAGCCGCACGAAGGTGCGCCGTAAGGAGCGGAAGAACATTAGCTCCGGCGTTGCGCACGTTAACGCGAGTTTCAACAACACAATGATCACGATCACCGATGCCCAGGGCAACACGATTGCTTGGTCGTCGTCGGGAACGATGGGTTTCAAGGGCTCGCGGAAGTCCACGCCCTACGCCGCTCAGATGGCTGCCGAGGATGCCGGCAAGAAAGCGATCGAGCACGGCATGAAAATTCTCGAGGTCGAGGTTTGCGGCCCGGGATCCGGCCGAGAGTCTGCCCTGCGTGCCCTGCAGAGCATTGGCTTCCAGGTTACGACTATCCGGGATGTCACGCCGATTCCGCATAACGGATGCCGTCCGCGCAAGCGTCGCCGCGTCTGACGTCAGATTGGTTCATTGGCCAGAGCCGAAGCGCTGCTTCGGCCGGCAGCCGCATTCGCTGGAAGTGGCTGTCGCTTCCGCGACAAGACAAAATCAGGGTGTTCGATCGTCAATCTCGAGCATCTCTTATTTTGAGCGTCCTCCGCAGCGGCGTATCGCGAGCGCCGCAGTACTCTGAATAGTGAGGCCTCCCGTGGCAAATATTCTCCAGAAGAACTGGCAAGATCTTATCAAGCCGACAAAGCTCAATGTCCAGCCGGGTCGGGATAGAGACCGCTTTGCGACGATCGTGGCCGAGCCGCTTGAACGTGGCTTTGGCATGACACTAGGCAACGCGCTTCGGCGGGTGTTGCTGTCGTCTTTGCAGGGCGCTGCGATCCGAACGGTTCAAATCGACGGAGTGCTACACGAGTTTTCCTCAATCCCAGGTGTGCGCGAGGACGTCACCAATATCATCCTCAACATCAAGGAGGTGGCACTTAAGGTGCACTCCGAGGGCATCAAGCGAATGGTGCTGAGGAAAGAGGGGCCCGGTCCTGCTCGGGCCGGTGATATTGAGGCGGGCTCCGAGGTGGAGATCCTCAATCCTGAACACATCCTCTGTCATATCGACCAGGGCGCGTCTGTCCGCATGGAGTTCACGGCCGATATGGGCAAAGGCTATGTGCCAGCAGAGCGCAACCGCCCGGAAGACGCGCC
>JAEZHL010000288.1 GCA_023416575.1 Pseudomonadota bacterium | reverse complement strand
GAATTTGGCGCCACGGCCGCGTTCCTGTGCTCGGCTCACGCTGGCTACATCACCGGCCAGAACGTCGTGATCGACGGCGGCTCGTTCCCCGGGACGCTCTGAGCGACGACCGCATTCCTCCGCCCAGAAGGTGGTTGAATGCGGTCCGCTTCTGCCGGGTCTCACGTTTGGCCACCTCCCGCGCTTGACGCGCGGGAGGTGGAGATCGTCTCAGAACAGGCCTTCGATCTGGCCCTTCTCGTTGAGCTGGATCTGCTCGGCCGAGGGCACGCGCGGCAGGCCGGGCATGCGCATGATCTCGCCGCAGACCACCACGATGAACTCAGCGCCCGCCGACAGAATCACCTCGCGAACGGGGACGACGTGACCTGAGGGAGCCCCGCGCAGGTTGGGGTTGGTCGAGAACGAGTACTGCGTCTTGGCCATGCAGATCGGCAGTTTGCCGTAGCCGGCCGCCTCGAAGTCCTTGAGCTGATTGCGGACCGCCGCATCGGAGCTGATGTCGGACGCACCATAGAGGCTGGTGGCGATCGTCTTGATCTTGTCCCACAGCGGCATGTCGTCGGGGTAGAGCGGCTTGAAGTCCGCCTTGCCACCGTCGCAGAGCTCGACGACGTAGCGGGCGAGCTCTTCCGTACCCTTGCCGCCATCGGCCCAGTGGGTGCACAGGAACGCGCGCGTTCCGGCGCTCTCGGCAACCTCCTTGATGACCGCAATCTCGGCCTCCGTATCGGTGATGAAGCGGTTGATCGCGACCACCGGCGGGACGCCGAACTTGGCCAGGTTGGCGAGGTGGCGCTTGAGATTTTCCGCACCTTTGCGGACCGCCTCAACGTTCTCGCCCTTGAGTTCGTCCTTCGCCACGCCACCGTGCATCTTGAGAGCGCGGACGGTCGCGACGATGACCGCGGCCGACGGCTTGAGGCCGGCCTTGCGGCACTTGATGTCGAAGAACTTCTCCGCGCCGAGATCCGCGCCGAAGCCCGCCTCGGTGACGACGTAGTCGGCAAGCTTCAGAGCCGTCTGCGTCGCCAGCACGGAGTTGCAGCCGTGGGCGATGTTGGCGAACGGTCCGCCGTGGATGAACACCGGGTTGTTCTCCAGCGTCTGGACCAGGTTCGGCATCATGGCGTCCTTGAGCAGAACCGTCATGGCGCCGTCGGCCTTGATATCGCGGGCGTGGATCGGCTTCTTGTCGCGCGTGTAGCCGACGACGATGTTGCCGAGGCGGCGCTGTAGGTCCTTGAGGTCGGTGGCGAGGCACAGGATCGCCATCACCTCGGAAGCCACCGTGATGTCGAAACCGTCCTCACGCGGGAAGCCATTGGCGACGCCGCCGAGCGAGTTGACGATCGAGCGCAGGGCGCGGTCGTTCATGTCCATGACACGGCGCCAAGCGACGCGCCGCGGATCGATGCCGAGGCTGTTGCCCCAGTAGATGTGATTATCGATCAGCGCGGCGAGCAGGTTGTTCGCCGACGTGATGGCGTGGAAGTCGCCGGTGAAGTGGAGGTTGATGTCCTCCATCGGCACCACCTGGGCATAGCCGCCGCCAGCCGCGCCGCCCTTCATGCCGAAGCACGGGCCGAGCGAGGGCTCGCGCAAGCAGCTCATGGCCTTCTTGCCGATCCGGTTGAGGCCGTCGCCGAGGCCGACGGTCGTGGTCGTCTTGCCTTCACCGGCGGGCGTCGGGTTGATCGCCGTCACCAGAATCAGCTTGCCGTCCTTGCGGTCCTTGAGCGTGTCGATGAAGTCGAACGAGACCTTGGCCTTCGTCGGGCCGTAGTTCAGGAGCGCCTCGGCCGGGATGCCGATCTTCTGGCCGATCTCGGCGATCGGCTTCATCTTGGCGTCGCGCGCGATCTCGATATCGGATCTAACGGCCACGGGGTTTCCTCCTGCTGGCTTCTTGGGTTCTGCTTCCGGCTTGGGTGAAATCGGGTCGAAGCGGTCGCCGACCTTGAGGCCGGCCGCTACCGCGTATTCTGTGGCCGCGACCTTCTGGCCGCCGGCCGGACGCAGCCGCTTGATGAGAACGCGGCCGTTCTTGGCGGCAACCTGGATGCCCTCACCGGTAATTGCCATGATCTCGCCGGGCGTGCCGTGCCCGTCGAGCTTGGCGGAGTCGAAAATGTCGATCTTCACGCCCTTGAGCGTGCCCCAGGCGCCGGGGGCCGGGTTCGCGGCGCGGATGAGATTGTAGACATCGGAGACCGGCTTCGCCCAGTCGATCTCGGCCAGGTTCTTCTTGAACCAGCTTTCGTAGGTTTTTTTGGAGTGATCCTGCGGGATCTTCGGCGCTTTTCCGGCGCGGACCAGGTCGACAGCCTCCAGCATTGCGTCGACGCCCAGCGGGAACAGCTTCTTGAAGTAGACGTCCCCGAGCGTCTCATCAGGGCCGATCTCGACCTCCTTCTGCAGGAGGATCGGACCCTCGTCGAGACCTTCGTCGGGCCAGAAAATCGTCAGCCCGGTGCGGGTGCGGCCCATCGCGATCGGCCAGTTGATCGAGGACGGGCCGCGATGCAGCGGCAGCAGCGACGGGTGATACTGGATCGTCCCGAACCGCGGCGCATCGATCACGGGCTGCGGCACGAACAAGGTGACGTAGGCCATGACGCACAGGTCGGGGTTGAACGAGCGCATCAGCTCGAGTGCTTCTGGCGTCTTCCACGACTTGGGCTGGTGGACGGGAAGTCCCTTCTCCTCAGCAAAAACCGCGAGCGGGTCGCGTGCCTTACCTTCCTTGTCGGGAGCGCAGAACACCGCGACGACTTGCTCTCCACGCTCGAGAAGCTTCTCCAGGACCGCCTTGCCGAAGGCTTCCTGACCGTGAACGACGATGCGCATGAATTCCCTTCCTGAATCGAACCCGCATTTCGCGGAGCAATCTCTCACCTTCATCGTCATCCCTGCTACCACAGGGATGACGGCAAAGGTTTACCTCGGCGCGAAAATCACTCTGCCGCGGCTTGTTTTTGTGGTGGCTCGGTGGCTGCCCTGAGTGCTGCGATTTCGTCCTCGCGGTAGCCGAGCACGTCGCGCAGCACCTCGTCGGTGTGCTCTCCGAGAAGGGGCGAGCGCTTCACGTCGGCCGGGCTTGCCGACAGCTTGATGGGATTGCCGACCGTCAGATAGTTGCCGCGCGTGGGGTGCTCGACCTCGACGATGGTGCCCGTCGCGCGCAGCGACTGATCCTCAGCCAGTTCCTTCATCGACAGGATCGGGCCACACGGGATGTCGTACTTGTTGAGGATCTCCATGGCCTCGAACTTTGTCTTGGTCGTGGTCCACTGCTCGATCCGGTGGAAGATTGCCGTGAGCCGCGGCAGCCGTGCCTTGGGTGTCGCGTAGTCGGGATGCGTCTTCCACTCCGGCTCGCCGATCACATCACAGATCTTCTCCCAGACCGGCGCCTGGGTGATGAAGTAGATGTAGGCGTTCGGATCGGTCTCCCAGCCCTTGCACTTGAGAATGCGGCCAGGCTGACCACCGCCGGAATCGTTGCCCGCGCGCGGCGTGGCGTCGCCGAACGGAATGCCCTCGCCATACTGGCTGTATTCCGTCAGCGGGCCGTGCTCGAGGCGCTGCTGATCCCGCAGCTTGACGCGACAGAGGTTGAGCACGCCGTCCTGCATGGCGGTGAGCACACGCTGGCCGCGGCCGGTGCGGTTACGCTGATAGAGCGCGGCGACAATGCCGAGCGCCAGATGCAGGCCGGTGCCGGAATCGCCGATCTGCGCGCCGGTGACCAGCGGGATGCCATCGCGGAAGCCGGTGGTCGAGGCCGCGCCGCCGGTGCATTGCGCGACGTTCTCGTAGACCTTGCAGTCCTCGTACGGGCCGGGGCCGAAGCCCTTCACCGAGGCGACGATCATGCGCGGGTTGAGCTTGTGAATATGATCCCAGGTCAGGCCCATACGGTCGAGCGCGCCGGGCGCGAAATTCTCCACCAGCACGTCGCACTTCTTGATCAGCTCATCGAGAACGCGCTTGCCCTGCGGGTTCTTGGAGTCGATCGTGATCGAGCGCTTGTTGCCGTTCAGCATCGTGAAATACAGGCTGTCCTGGCCCTTCACGTCACGAAGCTGGGTGCGGGTGATATCGCCGACGCCGGGC
>JAEZHL010000257.1 GCA_023416575.1 Pseudomonadota bacterium | reverse complement strand
GTCGAGTTCAACCTGCTCTACGACCGGGGCACCATTTTCGGGCTCAAGACGGGCGGCAACGTCGACAGCATCCTGTCCTCGATGCCGCCGATCGTGAAATGGCCGTGAGCGAGGGTCTCGGCCAGTTGACGCGCATTCCGCCGGGGGAGTGAGCGCTCTGACGGAGAATTGACGGCTCCACTAGCGCGCTTGCCCTTTCAGTAAAGCTTCAAAGCCGGACAGCCGTCATCGTGCCGGCGTCCGATCTAACGGAAGCCAGTTCAGGTCCCGTAAGCCGGGACCATGGTTGTCAGCGAGCGGCTCCCGATTGAAGCCAGCCAGCACGCGCGGTCAGCGGCCCGACTTCTTGCGGGCCTTGCGAGCGGCATAGCGCGCGTCGCGCGCAGCCTTGCGCTCGGCCTCGAGCAATGCCTCAAGCTCCGCCCGCTCGACAGCTTCGCGCTCTTCCTGGGCGCGTCGCTCCGCCTCCTCGGCGGCCTTTCGGGCTGCTTCCTCAGCCGCCAAGCGCTCCTGCTCCGCCAGCTTGGCGGCTCTGCGCGCCTCGCGTGCCGCGGCAATCGCCTTGCGCTCCTCCAGCCGCTGTTGCAGCTGAGGATTGTCGGGCGATGCGAACTCGACGTACTTCTTGAGCGCTGCCTTCTTGGCTTCCGCCGCCATGCTGCGACGGTCACCGAACGACTTCTCCTTGAACCCCTTCATCTCAATCCGTTTGAGGCCATGACGTTATCGGGGTTTGAATAATGGAATCGCGCGCCGAGAGAAATACCCGGACTGGAGTTTTCAGCGTGTCAATGCGTATCAGGCGGTCTTTTCGAACAGCTCGCGACCGATCAGCATGCGCCTGATCTCACTCGTGCCTGCGCCGATCTCGTAGAGCTTGGCATCGCGCAGCAAGCGGCCGGTCGGATAGTCGTTGATGTAGCCATTGCCGCCGAGGAGCTGGATGGCATCGAGGGCGACCTGCGTCGCCTTTTCCGCTGCCAGCAGGATCGCACCTGCCGCATCCTCGCGCGTCGTCTCGCCTCGGTCGCAGGCTCGCGCCACGGCATAGACGTAGGCGCGGCATGAATTCAGGGTCACGTACATGTCGGCGACCTTGCCCTGGACGAGCTGGAACGTCCCGATCGGCGCGCCGAACTGCTTCCTCTGGTGCACATAGGGCATCACGACGTCCATGCAGGCCTGCATGATGCCAATCGGTCCCCCGGCCAGCACAGCGCGCTCGTAGTCGAGCCCGCTCATGAGCACGTTGACGCCCCGACCGACCTCGCCCAGCACGTTCTCCGCCGGTACTTCGCAGTCCTCGAATACGAGCTCACCCGTGTTGGAGCCGCGCATGCCGAGCTTGTCGAGCTTCTGGGCGACACGGAACCCCTTGAACCCCTTCTCGACGATGAAGGCGGTGATCCCGCGCGGGCCCGCGTCCGGATCGGTTTTGGCGTAGACGACGATGACATCGCCGCCGGGGCCATTGGTGATCCACATCTTGGTCCCGTTCAGGACGTAGCGGTCACCCTTCTTCTCCGCCCTGAGCTTCATCGAGACGACATCCGACCCGGCACCGGGCTCCGACATCGCCAGCCCGCCGACGTGCTCGCCCGAGATGAGCTTCGGCAGATACCGGCGCTTCTGCTCCAGGGTGCCGTTGCGCCGCAACTGGTTCACGCAGAGATTGGAATGGGCGCCGTAGGACAAGCCGACGGCCGCCGACGCACGGCTCACCTCCTCCATCGCCACCACGTGCTCGAGGTAACCGAGGGCCACGCCGCCGAATTCCTCCTCGACCGTGATGCCATGCAGCCCCAGCGCCCCCATCTTCGGCCAGAGATGGCGCGGGAACTCGTCGGTGCGATCGATCTCAGCTGCAATCGGCGCGATCTCGTCGGATGCGAAGGACCGCACCGTCTCGCGGAGCTGATCGGCGGTCTCGCCGAGGTCGAAGTTGAACGAGGGCAGGCGATTGGAGATCATCACAACTCCGGGCCATATGGCGGTGCTGGCTGGGCGCGTTGCGCAATTCGGCAGTCGCAAGAGAGTATAGATTGTCAGCCAGACCTTGTCAGGGAGCCGATATGAGCGAAACGGGGCACCACAACGATGCGGGACGGCCGAGCACGATCGCGTGGCCGCCCATTCTGCTCGCCCTCGTCATCGTGGCGGCCTGGGCGTTGCAGCTTGTGTGGCCGCTCCCCTGGCCCGGAATCCGTGACACGGCAGGACATGTCGCGGGACTGGCGCTCGGCGTCGCCGGCCTCGTGCTTTTGATCTGGGCGGTCGCCACGCTCCGGCGCCACCGCACGACCGTAATGCCGCACGAGGGAGCCACGACCCTGGTGACTGACGGCCCATTCCGCTACCGGCGCAACCCGATCTACCTCGCCGACATGCTGATTCTGCTGGGACTCGCCGAGATTCTCGGCAACATCTGGCTGGTGCTGCTGACGCCCGTGTTCGGAGTCCTGATCACGTGGCTCGCCATCCTGCCGGAGGAACGCCACCTCGAAGCCCGCTTCGGCGACGCCTATCTCGCCTACAAGCAACGCACCCGCCGGCTGATCTAACCCGCTGCTCGCACGGGGGATCGTCCACTGCAGCACGGCTCAGTCATCGAGCCCCTCCAGGCAAATCATGGAGAGCAGCAAGGTTGCAACGTGCGCCTCTCGCCCGTTGTCCTGGCCATAGACATCGGACTGGCAGATCGTGAGCGTTCGCCCCGGCTTGATCACCCGGCCGCGCGCGACCAGCCGCTCGCCCGCAGCTGGCCGGAGCAGGTTGATCTTGAACTCCGTGGTCAGGACACCAGTGCCCTTCGGATAAAGGGAGAGGGCCGCGTATCCCGCTGCGGAATCGGCGATCGTGGCTATGACGCCGGCATGGAATAGCCGTGCTGCTGGGTCAGGTCCGGCCGCTGCTGCAGACCGAGATCGACCTCGCCTGGCGCCAAGTGCAGAAGCTCGACGCCGAGCGTGCGCATGAACGCTTGCCGTGCGAAGCTCGCGCGCACGCGGGGATCATAATCGGGGTCCTGAGGCTCGAACCTGCTCATGTGAACTCCACGTGTCCGATGACGCACACGGAAGATGCCACGGAAGAGAGACATTCCGCCAGCTATCGGCTTTTCACCTTATCTTCTCCCCGCCAGGGCCGCCGCGAAAACGCTCGAACATTCAATCGGATCGGTCCGTGCACAACGCGAGGAACCTCGATCACCAGACGGATCGATCGGGGGCTTGACGCTCATCCCCATTGCAATCGGAGTTGTTCATGAACACTTCACCACAGTGAGCGTTTTTTTCATCGATTTGCCCCGATTCTGTTGACCATCGCTCTGGGGTTGGGAGAGGCGACCATGGGAACCGCTTACCAGGCTGCCGTCCTGGCACTGATGACGACCGCCGGGGTGGTCGTAGGGACATCGACGCACGCCATCGCGCAGACGAGCTGGCGGGATGGCATTGCCGAGCTGCTGGCGCGCGAGGGCACGCCGGGCGGACCGCCGGCGGCTGCGGGCGAGCAAAAGCCGGAGCCGAAGGATGCACGCGAGGGGGATGCCTCGTTCGAGCAGGCGCGCCGCCTCATGCGCGCCCTCGATGCCGTCCTCCAGGATGCTGCCCGCCATCGCGACGAGGCCCGCAAGCTCCCGCCAAAGAGCGACTTCATCGTCACGCCGCTGTGGACGGAAACCCGGGAGGACCGGGAGCGCAAGATCCGCGATCTGCTCGATGCGGCGCTCGGGATCGTCACCGACGTCCCGGTCGTCGATGTCCAGCGGCGGGTCGAGACGCTGCGCAAGAACATCCGCGATCTCGAAGACCGGATCGTGATGCTCAAGGAGAAGCAGCTCGTCGCACCGCAGAGCTCGATTTTGCCCGGCGTTCTCTCCGATACGGTCGAGAGCCTCGGCCGCGATATCGAGGACTCCAAGCGCCGGATCGAGGAAAATCAGATCGCGATCAAGGCCGCGAAGGCCGACATCCATCAGGCTCTGGTCGCCTCGGGCATCAATCTCACGCCCGAGCAGGTCGACATGCTCCTCGACGGCGTGTTGTCCGGCGACCTCGTACGGCTGGCAGCGGTCTTCAACTCGGCCAAGCTCGTCGACAGCCAGCTTGCGAAGCTGCTCGGCTCGTCAGGCGACAACATGAACGCCGCGCGCAAGTACTTTGCCATGCACGCGGCACTGTTTGCGATGCTCGTTCACGCCCAGGACACCCTGATCGCCAAGATCGACACCAACTACCTGCCGAAGCTCGACGCCATCTCCAAAGACATCGAGGCCGCCCGGCGCAAGACGGCGGAGCTATTCAAGGGCGAGAACCGCCCCGATCAGCGCCGCGCGCTGGAAGCCAATCGCGAGAGCCAGAAGCTGGCGGAGGACGCGGCGAAGGGATATCGGCGCTATCTTCTGCAACAGCGCGAGCAGATCGCGTCGGCGCGCAAGCGGGCCGCGCACGACCTGCGCATCGCCGACAATACCTACGAGACGGTGGAGGCGAGCTTCCAGCTGCGCAATCTGATGCGCGACAGCACGACGTCGTTCGAGGCGATCCAGAAGCTGGAGGCGCCGACCTTCGAGCAGATCTTCAGGAACGAGGAGCTGCGCAAGGAATTCGAGAACCTGACCCGCAGGCTCGACGCGCCATCCTCGTGAGGAGCGTCGTGAGGTCTTCCGACTCCACGACAACTCTTCTATCGCGTCACGAACGTCAGCGGCGGTACTGGATGAATGGCGACTTGGTCGCGACCTGATCGTACAGCCCCCGCGCGCGGTAATTGAACTCCTGTGTCGACCAGTATGTGCGCGTGCACTGGCGCGCGTCGGATTCCTTGTAAACGGCCTCGATCAGCGCTCGACCTATACCCTTGGCGCGCGCCGTCGGCGTGACGAAGAGGTCCTCCAGGTAGCAGTACCACGTCGGCGACCATGTCGAGCGGTGGAACAGCACGTGGGCGATACCAACTGGCACGTCGTCCTCGTTCACGGCGACGAGGCCGATGTGAAAACCGGCCTCGCCCGCGATCAGGCGTTGCCACGTGTACTCGATCACCTCGTCAGCCACGGTCGCCTTGTAAAAGGCGATGTAGCCCTTGAACAGCTCCTGCCAATACGGCTTGTCGCGGGCCTCGACCCGCCTCACGTGAACGCTCACGTTCCCTCGCTCCATAGCAACCAGTCCCGCCTTTAGGTCGCCACGAGGCGAACGTCGGGACCAAAACGCCAGCCTGCCACAACCCGCGCGCAACCGGCAATGGTTCAAGCAGGTGGGACAACCGGAAGATGTCGCGAGCCCGACCGATTTAATCCGCTTAAAGACTATTTGGCCGGTTCCGCACTGAACCTTAAACTCCCGTTCTGCCTGCGATCCTCAGCCGCAGCGACAAATGAAAGAAAGGCTGCGGTTAGAGCGAAATCCGCAACACTGTTGTATCTGCGCAGCTGGTGATTCACTTTCACCAGCGGGGGTTGCAGCTGGCGCGAGCTTGGCCATATAGTTCGACCACGAGGGAAAACGGGGTCATCTGGAAAATGCGAATGCGCGCGACCGCCGCTGTCGGCTTGGCGGCCTTCTTGCTGTGCTTTTGGCCAGAGACCGCAGCTCACTCCAATCCGGCGCAGTGCGCGAGTAGCGACGCAATCGGCGTGTCGCGGGTCGTCGAGATCGACACGGCCAGCGGCCCCCGCTTCGGACAGCTTCAGTATAAGGACATCGACTTCCTCCGCGACGGCGAGGTCGTTCTGACGTTCGACGACGGACCGTTGCGCCGGCATTCCCGCGCCGTTCTCGATGCTCTCGACGCGCATTGCACGAAGGCGACCTTCTTCATCGTCGGGCGGATGGCGATCTCCGATCCGGAGACGCTGCAGGACATGGCGATCCGGGGCCACACCATTGGCACGCACACGTGGGCGCACAAGAATCTGCGCTCAATATCCATCGCCCAAGCAAGGTCGGAGTTCGAGCTGGGGTTGAGCGCGGTCCAGGCTGCGCTCGGCGCGCCGGTCGCTCCCTTCTTCCGCTTCCCCTACCTCAGCGATCCGCAGGGCGTGCAGGACCTGCTCCAGCAGCGCGGCATCGCAATGTTCTCCATCGATGCCGATTCCTACGACTACCGCACACCGAGCGCGGCGGTCGTGCAGCGGAACATCCTCAACCAGCTCGAGCAGCGGAAAAAGGGCATCCTGCTCTTCCATGATATCCAGCCCTCGACGGCAAAGGCCATGAAGGACCTGCTCGATGAGCTGAAGGCGCGCGGCTATCGCATCGTGCACATGGTGCCCAAGTCCACCGCCACCACGGTTGCCGAGTTCGACGAGATGGCCGACGAAGCGCTCA
>JAEZHL010000252.1 GCA_023416575.1 Pseudomonadota bacterium | reverse complement strand
TGCGCGTTCTGCCTGCCGAAAAGCGGGAGGCCATGTATTCCGTCTACGCCTTCTGCCGCGCCGTGGACGACGTGGCCGACAGCAACATGGATCCGGAACGCCGCCTGAGTGTGCTCGCGCGCTGGCGATCGGAAATCGACCTGCTCTATACCCGCGAGCGCCGCCCCCGTTTCCAGGGCCTGCAGGACGCGATCCGCCATTTCAATCTCGAACGCCGCGATTTTCGGGCGATCATCGACGGCATGGAAATGGACGTCAGAGGCGAGCTTTGGGCACCGGACTGGGCCCGGCTCGATCTCTACTGCGATCGCGTCGCGAGCGCGGTTGGCCGCCTCTCGGTGCGAATCTTCGGCATGGATAACGACCTCGGGCCATCGCTCGCGTACCAACTCGGGCGCGCGCTGCAGTTGACCAACATTCTCCGGGATCTCGACGAGGATGGGGGTCTCGGGCGCCTTTATCTGCCGCGGGAGGCGTTGGAGGCAGCAGGCATCCGCGCTCCTTTCTCCGACGCGTTGTACAACCCGTGCCTGACGGAGGCTTGCGAAGTGGTTGCCGAGCGCGCGCTGCGTCACTTCGAGGCCGCGGACGCCGTGATGGCGCAGTGCCCCCGCTCCCTCGTGCGCGCACCTCTGATCATGTCGGCCGTCTATCGACCCATTTTGGATCAGCTCCTGACCCATGGCTGGCAGGCGCCGCGCCCGCGAATCTCGACCAGCCGGATGCGCGCGCTCGTCGCGCTCCTCCGCTATGGGCTGTTTTGATGCCGGCCACGGTTCACATCGTCGGGGCCGGACTGGCGGGCCTCAGCACTGCCATCCGTCTCGCCGGGACCGGGCGACGCATCAAGATCTACGAGGGCGCGCCGCACGCTGGCGGGCGTTGCCGATCGTATTTCGATCCCGTCCTCCAGCGCACCCTCGACAACGGAAATCATCTGCTGCTGTCGGGAAATGTTTCGGCCCTCGACTATCTCGCCAGCATCGGCTCGACCCACGCGCTCCAAGGCCCGGCCGAGGCGGTATTCGATTTCGCCGACGCCGGCACGGGCGAACGTTGGACCCTGCGGCTCGATTCCGGTCTCTTTCCGCGCTGGATTCTCGATCCCGACCGGCGCGTCCCCGGCAGCCGGCTTCGCGAGTATTTCGCCCCCCTCAGCCTCATCGCCGCGGGCCGGTCCGCCCGGCTGTCGGAGGTGATGACGTGTTCCGGCCCGCTGTACGACCGGCTCTGGCGGCCGCTGCTGCTCGCCGCGCTCAACACCGAGCCGGCCGAGGCGTCGGCCCGGCTCGCCTGGCAAGTGCTCCGGCGGACCATCGGCGCGGGCGGGCGCGCCTGCCTGCCCCTCATCGCGCCGAATGGACTGTCGGCAGCATTCATCGACCCCGCTCTCAAAACCCTGGCCATGCAAAATGCCGAGGTGATCCTCGGAACCCCTCTCCGCGCCATCGCGCTCAGAGCAGGCCGGGCGCAGGCGCTCGCGTTCGACCAGGCCCACGTCGCGTTGAGCCCGGACGATCACGTCGTGCTCGCCATTCCCCCGCGGGCGGCCGCCGCTCTTCTGCTCGGGCTCGACATGCCGGACACCTTCAGCGCCATCGTGAATGCGCATTTCGCGGTCAGCCCGCCGCAGGGACTGCCATCCGTCCTCGGCATCGTCGGCGGCCTCAGCCACTGGCTGTTCGCATACCCGGACCGCCTATCGGTGACGATCAGCGATGCCCGCGATCTCCTGGCGCTCGACCGCACCGACCTCGCGACCGCCATCTGGCGCGAAATCGCCCGCCTGACCGGCCTGCCTGAGGAGCTGCCGCCGTGGCGGATCGTCAAGGAACGGCGGGCCACGATCCGCGCGACGCCGGAGCAGGAAGCGAAACGCCCTCATCCGTATACGCCCTGGCGCAATGTCGTCCTCGCCGGCGACTGGGTGGCGACGGGTCTGCCTGGAACCATCGAAGGCGCAATTCAGTCTGGCTATCGCGCGGCCGCGATCATCGCAGGGCGGCCCGCGCCGCAACAGTCCCGATTGATGCATGCGCTTGAGGAGGCAAATGGATAGTCGCGCGCTCAGCCCGGACGATCTTTCCGAAGCACCATTGCGCACCGACGTAGCTGCGGCTGTCGACCGGGCGGCGCAGGCCCTCATGCGGCTGCAGCGCAACGACGGCCACTGGTGCTTCGAGCTCGAAGCCGATGCTACGATTCCCTCCGAATACGTTCTCCTCACGCACTACCTCGGCGAGGCGCCGCGGATCGACCTCGAGCACAAGATCGCCGCCTACCTGCGCCGCATCCAGGGACGCCACGGCGGCTGGCCGCTGTTCCATGGCGGCAAGCTCGACGTCAGCGCCAGCGTGAAGGCCTATTTCGCCCTGAAGATGATCGGCGACCGGCCGGATGCCCCGCACATGGTCCGTGCCCGTGACGCCATCCTCGCGGCGGGTGGCGCGGCCAAAGCCAACGTCTTCACCCGTTTCCTGCTCGCGCTCTACGGCGAGGCGCCTTGGCACAGCGTTCCGGAAATGCCCGTCGAAATCATGCTGCTGCCGCGCTCATTCCCGTTCCACCTGTCGAAGATCTCCTATTGGGCGCGCACCGTGCTCGTACCCTTGCTCGTGCTGCAGGCCCTCCGGCCCCGGGCACGCAACAAGCGGGGCGTGAGCATCCGCGAGCTTTTCCCGGTGCCTCCCGAGCAGGTCACATCCTGGCCCAAGGGCGCGCATCGGAGCGGCAGCTGGGCGACGTTCTTCGATGCCGTCGACAAAGCCCTGCGTGTTCTGCGGCCAGCCTTTCCAGCCAAGTCGCGCCAAACCGCGATCGAAAAGGCGACCGCATTCGTGGATGAGCGGCTCAATGGCCTCTCCGGGCTCGGAGCCATTTTCCCGGCCATGGCCAACGCGGTGATGATGTACGACGCGCTCG
>JAEZHL010000148.1 GCA_023416575.1 Pseudomonadota bacterium | reverse complement strand
CGCCGCCTCAGGGACGACAGCCGCAAGGTCATGGCGGCGCTCGAAAGCCGCTATATCGGCGAAACTGGCATCAAGTCGCTGAAAATCCGGCACAACAATGTGCTCGGCTATTACATCGAGGTCGGCGCAGCCAATGCCAAGCCGCTGATGGCGCCGCCACTCGATGACACGTTTCGGCATCGCCAGACACTCGCCAATGCGGTCCGCTTCTCAACGCGCGAACTGATGGAAACCGAGGGCAAGATCGCGTCCGCCGCCGAGCGCGCGCTCGCCATCGAGCAGGACGTGTTCGCTGAGCTGGCACGCTCGGTCGGCGAGCTGGAGCGCGAGCTATGCGAGGCCGCGGCCGCGCTGGCAGAGCTGGATCACTACGCCGGACTCGCCGCGCTGGCGTTCGAGGAAGGCTATGTGCGCCCTGAAGTGACCGAAGGGCTCGACTTCGAGATCAGGGGCGGGCGCCATCCGGTCGTCGAGCAGGCTTTGCGCCAGGCGAAGGCCGCGCCCTTCATCGAGAACGACTGCGTGCTGGGCAGAGCCGCCGCGCATCGCGGGGGCTTCGACGAGGACGGTGGCGGGCGCATCTGGCTCGTGACCGGCCCCAACATGGCCGGCAAGTCGACGTTCCTGCGCCAGAATGCGCTCATCGCCCTGCTGGCACAGATCGGCTCGTTCGTGCCGGCCCGTTCGGCCCGGATCGGGGTCATCGACCGGCTTTTCTCACGTGTCGGGGCCGCTGATGACCTGGCGCGTGGGCGGTCGACGTTCATGGTCGAGATGGTCGAGACGGCCGCGATCCTGAACCAGGCGAGCGAGCGCTCCCTCGTGATCCTCGACGAAATCGGTCGTGGAACTGCGACTTTCGATGGGCTTTCGATCGCCTGGGCGACGGTCGAGTATCTCCACGACGTCAGCAGGTGCCGGGCACTGTTCGCGACCCACTACCACGAGCTGACCGCGCTCGCCGGCCGCCTCACGAGCCTCGCGACCGTCACGATGGATGTGAAGGAATGGCAGGACGATATCGTGTTCTTGCATCAGGTCCGCGCCGGGGCCGCCGATCGCTCCTACGGCATTCAGGTGGCGAAGCTCGCCGGGCTGCCCGCACCCGTCGTGAAGCGGGCGCGCGAAGTTCTCGCCCGCCTCGAAAAGGGAGACCGGCGCAGCCAGGGCGGGACGGGCTCCCTCGCCGATTTGCCACTCTTTTCGCGCGAGGTGCAGGAGAGTACGACAGGACGCAATGCTCCTTCGGAACTGGAGCTGGCACTTGATAAGATCAACCCAGACGAGCTTAGTCCGCGTGCGGCACTCGAAGCGCTCTATCAGTTGAAGTCACTCAACCGCAGCGAGCCACGGCGGTCATAGGTTTTCGGCCGGGAGCGCAGCCAAAGGAAGCATCATCCCGGTCGAAGTCATGGATATACGGACACCCCCCAAAGCTCCCTACTTCGATCCGCTCGCAGCACGGCGCGAGCTCACGCGGCTCGCCAAAGCAGCCGCGAGCACCAACGATGCCCGCCCGGCGGTGCTCGACTACTGCAAGCTGCTGATGAAGAACGCCCGGTCCGCCGCCGAGGCTCAGCTCCAGGTCGATGGCAACGGCCGTCGTTGCGCGGGAGGGCTGTCGCACTTCACGGACGAGCTGGTGCGGCTGATCTATGATTATACGGTTGCGCACGTCTATCCTGCGACCAACACCTCCGATGCCGAGCGCATGGGCATCGTCGCCACGGGTGGCTTCGGGCGCGGCCTGCTGGCCCCCGGCTCCGATATCGATCTGTTGTTCCTGCTGCCCTACAAGCAGACGCCCTGGGGCGAGAGCGTTGCCGAATACATGCTCTACCTCCTCTGGGACCTCGGGCTCAAAGTCGGCCATGCGACGCGAACTGTCGACCAGTGCATCAGGCTGGCGCTGGCCGATTACACGATCCTGACCGCCCTGCTCGACAAGCGCCTGATCCACGGCGACGCGGCGCTGTTTTCGGAGCTCGAAGACCGTTTCCAGAAGGACGCCGTCACCAATGACGTGGCGCGCCCCTTCGTCGATGCCAAAATGGCCGAGCGCGACGAGCGTCACCGCCGCTCGGGCGAGAGCCGGTATCTGGTCGAGCCCAACATCAAGGACGGCAAGGGTGGGCTCCGCGACCTTCACACCCTGCACTGGCTCGCGAAATACCTGCACGGCGAGGAGCCCGGCAGCGGCATGGCCAAGCCCAAGGTGTTCACATCAGCCGAACTGGCGACGTTCCGCAGATGTGAGAGCTTCCTGTGGAGCGTGCGCTGCCATCTGCATTTCCTGACCGGGCGTCCGGAAGAGCGCCTGACGTTCGACCTTCAGCCGGTCATGGCCGAACGCCTCGGCTATCGATCACACGGGGGGCTGCGCGCTGTCGAGCGCTTCATGAAGCACTACTTCCTCGTCGCGAAGGACGTCGGCGACCTGACAACGATCCTTTGCTCGGCGCTCGAGATTCAGCAGCTCAAGTCGGCACCGCGGATCAACGCGCTCCTCAGGCCTGTCACCTGGATGACGCGCCGGCGCATCCGCCGCACGACGGACTTTCGCATCGACAACGAGCGCTTGAACGTCGGCGATCCCGATGTCTTCAAGCGCGATCCGGTCAACCTGATCCGCTTCTTCGCGGTCGCGGAGGAGACGGGCAGCTTCTTCCATCCGTCTGCCATTCGCCTGCTGCGCAGCTCGCTTCGGCTGATCGACGACGAGCTGCGGAACGATCCGGAGGCGAACCGCATCTTCCTCGGGTTGCTGACGGCGCGGAACAATCCCGAAGCGACGTTGCGGCGCATGAACGAGACGGGCGTCCTCGGCCGTTTCATCCCCGAGTTCGGCCACGTCGTCTCGATGATGCAGTTCAACATGTATCACCACTTCACCGTCGACGAGCATCTGCTGCGCACGGTCGGCCAGTTGAGCGCTATCGAGGAAGGTCAGATCGCCGGCTCGGTGCCACTGTCGGCCGAGGTCATCAAGACGGTGCAGTACCGGCGGGCGCTCTACGTGGCCGCCCTGTTGCACGACGTCGGCAAGGGCCAAGTCGAGAGCCATTCGATCATCGGCGCGCGGGTCGCCCGCCAGCTCTGTCCCCGGCTCGGCCTCACCGCGACCGAGACTGAGACCGTAGCGTGGCTCATCGAGAACCATCTTGTGATGAGCAATATCGCCCAGAGCCGCGACCTCTCCGACCCGAAAACGATCCGCGATTTCGCCGACGTGGTGCAGAGCCCCGAGCGCTTGAAGCTGCTGCTTCTGCTGACCGTCGCCGACATTCGCGCCGTGGGTCCCGGCACCTGGAACGGCTGGAAGGGCCAGCTCCTGAGGGAGCTCTACTGGGAGACGGAGCCGCTGGTGGCCGGCGGCCACACCCAGTACTCCCGGCGCGAGCGAATCGCGGCCGCCCAGGCCGATCTGCGCAAAGAACTGGCGAGCGTGCCCGGCGAGGAGGTCGAGCGCTTCATCGAACGCCAGTACGACGACTACTGGCTGAAATCCGACACACGCAAGCAGGTGGAGCACGCGCAGCTCATCCGCAGCGCCGATGCGCAAGGCTTGCGACTTGCGACCTCGTTCAGGACGGACGCATTCACGGCCATCACAGAGCTGTCCATCCTGGCGCCGAACCATCCGCGGCTGCTCGCGCTCTTTGCTGGCGCCTGCGCCGCAGCGGGCGCGAACATCATCGGCGCGCACATTTCGACGACACGCGACGGACTGGCCCTGGATACATTCCTGCTGCAGCGCGAGTTCCCCGAGGACGACGACGAGGCGCGGCGCATGGGGCGGATCGCAAAAACAATCGAGCGGGCGCTCAACGGAGAGGTTCGCATGGCGGAGCTGATGGCGCGCCGGAAGCCATCTGAGCGGCGCATCACGGCGTTCACCGTCGAGCCGGAAGCGATCATCAACAATGCGCTGTCGGACCATTTCTCCGTCATCGAGGTCGCAGGACGAGACCGGCCGGGGCTGCTCTATGAGCTGACGAGCGCCCTTTCGGACCTCAATCTCGACATCACCTCCGCGCACATTACGACGTACGGGGAGAAGGCCGTCGACGTCTTCTACGTCACCGACCTGACGGGCAAGAAGGTTGTCAGCGAACAACGTCAGGCAGCGATCCGCGAGCGTCTCGTCGGGCTCCTGTCCCGCTCTGCCGAGGCCGCATGAACCTCTATCGCGCTTTCGCTACCGTCGGCGGCCTGTCCATGGTCAGCCGTGTCCTGGGCTTCTTCCGTGACATCCTGATTGCCGCCGCGCTCGGCACCGGCTTCGTCGCCGATGCATTCTTCGTCGCATTCCGCTTCCCGAATTTGTTCCGGCGGCTGTTCGGCGAAGGCGCCTTCAATTCCGCGTTCGTGCCGTTGTTCGCCAAGCGCCTCGAAGGGGAAGGCGCTGAATCAGCACGCCAGTTCGCGCAGGAAGCCCTGGCGTGCCTCACGTTCGCGCTGCTCCTGTTCTCGGCCGTCGCCATCATCGCGATGCCCTGGCTGATGATGCTGCTGGCACCCGGCTTCGTCTCCGATCCGGAGAAGTACAATCTCGCGGTAGTGCTGACGCAGATCGCGTTCCCTTACCTGATGTGCATGTCGCTCGTGGCGCTGCTCTCGGGAGTGCTCAACAGCATGGCCCGATTCACCGCCGCTGCAGCCGCGCCGATCCTGCTCAATCTCGTCCTGATCGCCGCCATCTCGCTCGCCATCTGGCTCGGATACACCCGGAAGCCGGGCGCGGGCGTGATACTTTCGATCGGCGTCACGGTTGCCGGCCTCGTCCAGCTCGCGATGCTCTGGTTCGCCGTCCGGCGCGCGGGCATCCGGCTGCGGCCCGCCTGGCCAC
>JAEZHL010000059.1 GCA_023416575.1 Pseudomonadota bacterium | reverse complement strand
AGCTGACGTCCACTCTCGCGCGCGCCTGGGGCAAGCTGGCGATCGGGGATGTCGATGGCGCACTGGCGCTGCTCGAAGGTGGCAAGCAGGCCGAATGGGCGCAGTTTTACATTCGCTACCATCGCGGTCTGATCGCGGACATCGGGCGGCGCCCGGCGGAAGCCCGGAAGAGCTACGCGCTGATTTTCAAGATGGATTCGCGAACGCCGCGAACCGCCATGGCCTATGCCCAGCATGCAGCCAAGGCCGGCGATCTGAAGCTCGCCAAGTCGATCCTGAGCGAGCACCTTTCGAAATTGCCGGGTGAGGGGCATCCGACCTCGCGTGCATTGCGCGACCAGCTTGAAGCTGGGGAGCAGGTGCCACTGCTCGTCGCGACCGTCGAGGAAGGGATGGCGGAGGTCTTCTATGGTCTCGGCGAAGCCCTGACGGGCGAGGGCGGGATCAGCATTGGAGCGCTCTACCTCCAGATGGCGCTCTATCTGCGGCCGGATTTTCCATTCGCGCTGGCTGCGCTGGCCAACGTGTACGAGACCACGAAGCGGCATTCCGAGGCGATCGCGATCTACGACCGGATTGGGCCGGGGACCCCGCTCGAGACATCCGTCGAGATCCGAAAAGCCATCAATCTCAATCTCCTCGACCGGACGGACGAGGCGAAGGAGCTCTTGGACCGGCTGATGAGTCGCAACCCCGGGGATCTGCGCATCTACGATGCCGTCGGCACGATCCTGCGCGGGCGCAAGCGCTACGAGGAGGCAGTCGATTATTACACGCGCGCGATAGCCCTGATACCCAAGCCCGAGAAGCACCATTGGCAATATTGGTACGCGCGCGGCACTTCCTATGAGCGGATCAAGAAGTGGCCGCTTGCCGAGGCAGACCTGAAGAAGGCGCTGCAACTCAGTCCGGATCAGCCGCTCGTGCTCAATTATCTCGGCTACTCCTGGATCGATCAGAACCGCAATCTCAAGAAGGGGCTGGCGATGATCGAAAAGGCCGTGGCCCTCAAGCCGGACGACGGATACATCGTCGACAGCCTCGGCTGGGCTCACTATCGGCTCGGCAACTACAAGGACGCCGTGCGCTTTCTCGAACGGGCGGTCGAGTTGCGGCCGGAGGACCCGGTTCTCAACGATCACCTCGGCGATGCCCTCTGGCGGGTCGATCGCATCCGCGAAGCGCGGTTCCAATGGCAGCATGCGCTGACGCTGAACCCGGAGCCGGAAGAACTCGACAGGATCAAGCTGAAACTCGAGAAGGGGCTTGCGGAGAGATCTGCCGATAGCACCCTGAAGAAGAACCGGCAGGTCATGCGCGGTTCCGCGACCCAGAAGCAGACGAAGCTCGCCCCCGCCGCCCCCGTGCAATGAGCGGCGGACGCGTGGCTGCGCAGCTTTTGAAGTGAGAAGGTCGTGGGGATCGTCCTCGAGCTGGCGCGCGCCAAAGTCAACTTGACCCTGCGCGTGCGCGGCCGTCGCTCTGACGGCTACCATGAACTGGAAAGCCTCGTCGTTTTCGCGGACATCGGTGATGTCATAGAGCTGACACCGGCTGGCGCGCCGACGGTCACTACGCGTGGCGCGTTCGCGACGGCGATCGCAGGCGAGAACCTGGTTGGGCGGGCCCTCGGCCTTCTCGCTCAGGCCCGGCCCGGATTACAGCTCGGGGCCATCACGATCGAGAAGAACCTTCCGGTGGCCGCCGGGCTTGGTGGCGGATCAGCTGATGCGGCAGCGGCGCTGCGGGCGATCAGGCGTGCCAACCCGACGGTCTCGGACCAGTTCGACTGGCACGGGCTGGCGGCCACGCTTGGTGCCGATGTCCCGGTCTGCCTCGAGAATGCGCCATCGCTGATGTGGGGCGTCGGAGAGAAGGTCCGTCCGCTTTCCGGGCTGCCGCCGCTCGACGCCGTTCTCGTCAACCCGCTTGCTGCGGTCCCTCCCGATAAGACCCGCGAGGTGTTCCGCCGTCTGGCTGCTGCGTCCGCTCCGGCGGGCACGGCAGAGCCCGCGCCATTGCCTCAGTTTGCCGGTCCGGGGAACTTGATCACCTACCTCGAGGGGGAGGCAAATGACCTCGAGGCCGCAGCATCCGATCTGATGCCCGCCTGCCGCGAGGTCAGGGCGGCACTCGCCGCGTGCAGCGGCTGTCGCCTCGTGCGCATGTCTGGCGCCGGTCCGACCAGCTTCGGATTGTTCGATGACCGGGAAGCGGCTCACGCGGCGGCCCGTGCGCTCGCTGTCTCGCATCCTGCCTGGTGGGTGCGCGCGGTCGTCCTTGGATGACGCCCGTGCGCTGAGCCTAGTGTCCGCGGCCAACGCAGAATGCGACGGCCCCCAGCAAAGCGCGCTTCGGCTGGCTGTCGCGGAAGATCGCCAGTGCATCCTGGGCGATCGATCCGTAATAGCGAGCGCGCTCGAGCGTCGCCTCGATCGCCTTGTGCCGGCTCATCAGCCCCATGGCATGCTCGAGATCGCCATCGCGAATATCGCCTTCCGTCAGGGTACGGCGCCAGAAAGCGCGATCCTCGTCCGTCCCGCGCCTGAAAGCCAGAATGACGGGGAGCGTGATCTTGCCCTCGCGGAAGTCGTCACCGACAGACTTGCCCAGCCGTAGGCTGTCGCCGGAATAATCGAGCGCGTCATCGACGAGCTGGAACGCTGTCCCCAGCGTCTTGCCGTAGGACTTCAGGGCGGACTGCTCGTCGGCTGGCCGGTTGGCTATCGCGCCGCCCACCTCGGCCGCTGCCGAGAACAGCGCTGCCGTCTTGGCGTTGATGATCGCCAGATACTGGTCCTCTGTCGTCGCCGTGTTCTTGGCCGCAGCAAGCTGCATGACCTCGCCCTCGGCAATCACCGCCGCCGCGTTCGACAGGATCTTCAGCGCTGGCAATGAGCCGACGTCGACCATCATGCGGAAAGCCTGGCCAAGGAGGAAATCGCCCACCAGCACGCTCGCCTGGTTGCCCCAGAGCAGCCGCGCCGCTTCCTTGCCGCGGCGGAAATCGCTTTCATCGACGACGTCGTCATGCAGCAGGGTTGCCGTGTGCATGAATTCGACTGCGGCGGCCAGCGGCACATGCCCGTCGCCGGAATAACCGCACAGCTTCGCGGCGGCGATCGTCAGCATCGGCCGCATCCGTTTGCCGCCGGAATCGATCAGATGATGGGCCAGCGTCGGAATCAGCTCGACGTCGGAGATGGCCTTGTCCAAAATCAGCTGGTTCACCGCGCCCATGTCCTCGGCCACCAGGTCGAGAATTGGTGTCAGGTGGTGTGATGGATCACGTGTATCGTCGAAGGGAACAACGACCCCCACGGGGCTTCTCTCCTGGCTGGCGATTCTCTGTTCCCGGCGATCTTAACCACGGGTTCCATGACCCTTTTCACGGCAGATTGCCGCATGGTTAGTTTCCGAGAAGGGCTGCAAGAAGGTAGCCATGATGCGGGAGATCCTGCGCTCTAACAATCCGGTGCTGTTGAGCTTCGTCGAGGTGCTGCTGCGCGACGCTGGCGTTCGGCCCGTCATCGCGGACGGCAACATGAGCATCATGGAGGGATCGATCGGGATCTTGCCGCGGCGCATTCTCGTCAGGCCGGACGAGCTTGAGAAGGCGCGCGAGGTTCTCGATGAGGCCGGTCTCTCCCACTGGGTCAATGATGACGACCCGAGCTGAAGACGCCACTGCCGCTGATGTGACCAAGGACGCCTTTCTCGGCGGGGACCTGACGATCCTGCAGCCGCGCGACGGCTATCGCGCCGGCATCGACGCCGTCCTGCTGGCCGCGGCGGCTCCTGTCAGTGGCAGCGTGGGAGAGCGTGTCCTCGATGCCGGGGCCGGAGTCGGCGTTGTCGGGCTCTCGATCGCCCGCCGCGTTCCGACGGCGCATGTCACTCTCGCCGAGAGCGAGCCGCAGCTCGCGGCACTCGCGCGGGAGAACGTGTCGGCGAATGGCCTTCAGGAGCGCGTTGCCGTGGTCCAGGCAGACATCACCGAGCGCGCCGCATCGCTCGATGCCATGGGGATCCGGGCCGACGGTTTTGCGCACGTTGTCGCCAACCCGCCTTTCTATGTCGAGGGGCGCGGGCGCAGGCCGAAGCACGCCATCAGGGCCGCTGCCCATGAAATGCCGGCCGACAGCCTCGGGCGCTGGGTGCGCTTTCTGGCGCGGGTGACAGCACCCGGCGGCAGCATGACCATGATCCACCGACCCGATGTATTGCCGGAGCTGCTGCAACTCCTTGACAAGAGGTTCGGCGCCTTGCGCGTGCTGCCGCTGCATCCGCGTGCCGGATCGCCAGCGGTTCGCATCATCATCCAGGGCCGCAAGGGCAGTCGCGCTCCGTTGACAGTCCTTTCCGGCCTCGTTCTGCACAACCAGGACAACAGCTTCCGGCCCGACGTGGCGGGTATCCTGCGGCGCGGCGCGGCGCTTTCGCTCGCGTGAAGGCCTAGTCGCCACCAGTATGGTTGACTAAGAGTTGATCGAGAAATTTCCTGCAACCAAGCTGCGTAGAGGGAAGCAAGCAAGGATGTGGTTTTTCAAGCGCCGTCCCCTCGTTCCCGTCATCCGCTTCTCCGGCCCGATCGGCCTTGCAACACCATTGCGGCCGGGGCTGTCGATCTCTGCGGTGGCCGCCGGGCTCGAGCGGGCATTCAGCCTGTCCAAGACGCCGAGCGTCGCCATCGTCGTGAACTCACCCGGCGGCTCGCCGGTGCAATCCAATCTCATCTTCAAGCGCGTCCGCCAGCTTGCCGAGGAGAAGAAGAAACGGGTTTATGTCTTCTGCGAGGATGTCGCCGCATCCGGCGGGTACTATCTCGCGATCGCCGGCGATGAGATCTATGCCGATCCGTCCTCCATCGTCGGCTCGATCGGCGTGATCTCCGCCTCGTTCGGACTGGACCAGGCAATCGCCAAGCTCGGGATCGAGCGCCGCGTCTACACCTCCGGCGAGTCGAAGGGCCTGCTCGATCCTTTCCAGCCGGCGAAGCAGGAGGACGTCGCGCGCCTCAAGGCGATCCAGCGCGATGTCCACGATGTCTTCATCGGCGTCGTCAAGGAGCGTCGCGCGGCGCGGCTCAAGGGTGTCGATTCGGAGCTGTTCTCCGGCGCCTTCTGGTCGGCGTCCCAGGCTCTCGAGCTCGGGCTCATCGACGGCGTATCTGACGTCCGCTCGAAGATGCGCGAGCTGCATGGCGAGGATGTTCAGCTCAAGGTGGTGCCATTCGGTCCCGGCGGCTGGCTGTCTCGCCTTTTCCGGCTGCCAAGACTCGGGTCTCGGAGCGGGGGAGAACATTCACTGCCTCTCGCGCTGGCTGACGATCTCGTCTCGGCCATCGAGGCCCGGGCCCTCTGGTCGCGCTACGGCCTCTGAGGCTCGCACGTTTCGGATAACTGGAGGGAGCGATGCCGCACCTGATTGCGCTGGTCCTCGGTGGGGCGGGCGTCTACGCCGGCTACCGCTGGCTGTCGCGCGAGTTCCGGCGTGCCGTCGGCACTGTCGGCGCGCAGGACGACGCGAAGACCGCTGCCGCGCAGGTTGCCGGAGTGCCCAAGGACCTCGGCAAGCTCGAATGGGACGAGCAGGCAGGCGTCTACCGGCCGACCAGGCAGGTTTGACGCGCCGCTCCACCGGACGGATTGTTCGGGACGTCGTCGAAGCGCCTCGCCATCGGGATCGTGCTCGCCTATAGTCCGCCGCCAAACCCACAGCTCAGACACCTCTTGTGATGCCGACACGAACTGCAAAGGGGCAGGCCGCCGGGCCGCCTGGTGAGCCTGCAATCTCCGCGCTCAGGCCGCAGCGGTCCTTCCAGGACCTGATCTTGACGCTGCAGCAGTACTGGAGCGAGCAGGGCTGCGCCATCCTGCAGCCCTACGACATGGAGGTGGGAGCGGGCACGTTCCACCCGGCAACGACCCTGCGCGCGCTGGGTCCGAAGCCCTGGAACGCCGCCTATGTGCAGCCCTCCCGCCGGCCCAAGGACGGCCGCTACGGCGAGAACCCGAACCGGCTGCAGCATTATTACCAGTTCCAGGTGATCATGAAGCCGTCACCGCCGGACATCCTCGACCTCTACCTCGAGAGTCTGGCGCGGATCGGCCTGTCGCACGAGAACCACGACATCCGCTTCGTCGAGGACGACTGGGAGAGCCCGACGCTGGGCGCCTGGGGACTCGGCTGGGAGGTCTGGTGCGACGGCATGGAGGTGACGCAGTTCACGTACTTCCAGCAGGTCGGCGGCTTCGACTGCCATCCGGTTGCGGCCGAGATCACCTACGGTCTCGAGCGCCTCGCCATGTACGTTCAGGGCGTCGATCGCGTGTACGACCTCAACTTCAACGGCCGCGATGACGAGCGCCGCCTCACCTACGGCGACGTCTTCCTGCAGGCCGAGCAGGAGTATTCGCGCTACAACTTCGAATATGCGGACACGGATCTGCTGCTGCAGCACTTCCGCGACGCCGAGAAGGAATGCCTGGCGCTGATCGAAGAGGGAAAGACCGAGGGCGGGCACCACAAGCTGGCGCTGCCGGCCTACGACCAGTGCATCAAGGCTTCCCACATTTTCAATCTCCTCGATGCGCGTGGCGTCATCTCGGTGACGGAGCGGCAGAGCTACATCCTGCGCGTTCGCGAGCTCGCGAAGAGCTGCTGCGCGGCCTGGCTGAAAACGCAAGGAGGAGGCGCATGAGCACACCGAAGACTCTTTTGGAGATGGCTGGCGCAGACCTGAGCCCGTCTGCGCTCGGGCAATCGGCCGTCGTGGTCATCGACGCGCAGAACGAGTACCTCGACGGCAAGCTGGCGCTTCCTGGCGCGCAACCGGCCGTTGACGCGATCGCACACCTCCTCGCAAAGGCCCGCGAGGCCGGTGCGCCTGTCATCCACATCGCCCACAAGGGCCGGGCCGGCGGGCTCTTCGACCGCGAGGGGCATGGCGGCGCGATCATCGGCGCCGTGCGGCCTTCGGGCAGCGAGAGCGTGATCGAGAAGCCGCTGCCGAACTCCTTCGCTCAGACGAGCCTCGATGCCGAGCTGAAGGCGCTCGGCCGCACGTCGCTGGTGATCGCAGGTTTCATGACGCACATGTGCGTCAGCTCGACGGCGCGGGCGGCACTCGATCTTGGCTACCGGGTCACGATCCCCGGCGATGCCGCCGCCACCCGCGATCTCCCCGACCCGTTCGGTGGCGTGATCGCGGCCGATGCGTTGCATCGGGCGGCGCTGGCCGAGCTTGCTGACCGCTTCGCCATCATCACCACTGTCGACCAGATTCCGAGCGCGTAAACGCCCCCATGTCCGAACTTCTGCTGGAGCTGTTCTCCGAGGAAATCCC
>JAEZHL010000432.1 GCA_023416575.1 Pseudomonadota bacterium | reverse complement strand
ACCTTCTCCGATTTCGCCAACGAGATCTCGCTGCAGCACAACTTCTGGCTGGGAGACGCTTTCGCGTCGGGCGGATCGGCGGGATACGATCACAAGCGCATGGCGATCACGGCGCGGGGCGCCTGGGAGTGCGTCAAGCGTCACTTCCGCGAAATGGACATCGACATCGAATCGCAGCCGGTCCGCGTGATCGGTGTCGGCGACATGTCGGGTGACGTGTTCGGGAACGGCATGCTCCTGTCGCGGACGCTCAAGCTGATCGCCGCCATCGCTCACCGCGACATCTTCATCGACCCCGATCCGGACCCGGAGATAAGCTTCGCCGAGCGCAAGCGCCTGTTCGAGCTACCCCGCTCGAGCTGGCAGGACTACGACAAGGCGCTGATCTCGAAGGGAGGCGGCGTCTTCTCCCGCTCAGCCAAGACGATCCCGCTGTCTCCGGAAATGCGCGCCATGCTCGGAACGGACGCGACCGCGCTGACGCCCGCAGAGCTGATGCACGAGATCCTCAGGTGCGAGGCGGATCTGCTTTGGTTCGGCGGCATCGGCACCTACGTGCGCGCCTCGACGGAGACACATGAGCAGGTTGGCGACCGCGCCAACGACGCCATCCGCGTCGCAGGGAGCGAGGTACGGGCGAAGGTGATCGGCGAGGGCGCCAATCTCGGCGTCACCCAGGCGGGCCGCATCGAGTTCGCGCGCCAGGGCGGCCGCATCAATACCGATTTCATCGACAATTCGGCCGGCGTGAACTCCTCCGACCAGGAGGTCAACATCAAGATCGCGCTCGGTCCCGCGGTGGCTTCCGGCCGGCTCGATGCTGCTTCGCGCCGGGAGCTGCTTGCGTCGATGACCGAGGATGTGGCGGCCGCCTGTCTCGTCAACAATTACCAGCAATCGCTCGCGATCAGTCTCGCCGAGCGGCATTCGGTGCGCGATATCGCCTACATGACCCGGCTCGCGCTGGAACTGGAGGAACGCGGACTGCTCGACCGCAAGCTCGAATCGCTACCGAGCCGGCAGGAGATGATCCAGCGGCAGGCGGCGGGCGTGGGAATGACGCGGCCCGAGCTCGCGATTCTGCTCAGCTTCGCCAAGATCGCGCTGTCGGAGGACCTGATCGCGAGCTCCGTGCCGGACGATCCCGTCTGCGAGCCGCTGCTGACCAACTACTTCTCCGAAGCGCTCCGCGAGGGGTTCCACGAGGACATCGAGAAGCATCGCCTGCGCCGTGAAATCATCGTCACGGGTCTGACCAACGCGATGCTCAATCGCGGCGGCCCATCCATGGCGGTGAGACTCGCCGATGAAAGCGGGCGGAAGCCGAGCGATGTGGCATCGGCCTTCATCGCAGTCAGCGCCATTTTCCAGCTGCCCGATCTCTGGCGTGCGGTTGACCAGCTCGACGGCAAGATGCCGGGACAGGCACAGCTCGACTTGTATGCGCTCGTCCAGGAGTTCCTGCTCGAGCAGATCGCCCATATGCTGCGGCACCGCACCAGCGAGAGCCTGGCGGCCGTTATCGCGGCCCAGCGCACCGGAACGGAAGAGCTTCTCGCGGTGTGCGAGGATTGCATCCTGCCGCAGCAGCGCGAGCAGCTCGCCGAGACCCGAGAAGCCCTGGAGCTGGCAGGGACGCCGTCAGACCTCGCCAAGCGCCTAGCCGCACTCCGCATCCTCTCTCACGCGACGTCGATCACTCGCCTCGCCCACGACACCGATCGCTCGATTGCGGAATCGGCCAGCATCGCCTTCGCAGCGAGCAATTATTTCCGGGTTGACCAGCTCAAGCAGCTCGCAGACAACCTGCAACTCCGCGACTACTACGACCGCCTCGCCATCAACGGCGCAATTTCCACGCTCGAGGCAGCGAGTCGCGGACTTTCGTCGGAGATCCTGCGCCGGACGAAACCGGGCGCGGCTGATTTCGATGCTTGGCAGGGGATGCACGGGGAGCGCCTGGCGCGCGCCAAGGCGACCCTTGACGAAATCGCCGCAACCGGCGACGTCACCGTTTCGCGGTTGACCATCGCTGCATCGCAGGTGCGCGATCTCACCTCGACGTGAGATCGCGTGGCCGCGAAACGGGGGGAACAAGCTTGACGCGTTCACCGTCCGCTGAGGACGCACTTTCCGCACCCGCTCGAGCGACTGCACCCATGCGGGCGCTTGCTGGCTGGGTGCTGGTCGACTGGGCACTCCAGCCCTACTACACGCTCGTCCTGACGTTCCTCTTTGCGCCGTACTTCACCTCGACCGTTGTCTCCGACCCGGTGCAGGGGCAGGCGCTCTGGGGCTATGCGGCCGCTGCCGCTGGCGTCCTGATTGCGATCGGCAGCCCCCTCCTCGGGGCCGTTGCGGACGGGGGTGGCCGACGCAAGCCGTGGGTCGCGCTGTTTGCGCTGATCCTGGCTGTCGGACTGTCTGTCCTCTGGTGGGCCGAGCCGGGCGCTGCGAGTTCCACGATCCTCATCCTGCTGACGGCCTTCATCCTGGCCACCGCCGCGGCCGAGTTCGCAACCGTATTCACCAACGCCATGATGCCCGCGCTGGTGCCCTCGACGCAGCTCGGCAGGCTCTCGGGCATCGGCTGGGCGGCGGGATACGTGGGCGGGCTCATGAGCTTCGCGATCGTGGCTGGGCTCCTCGTCAGCAATCCTGCCACGGGCCGCACGTTGCTCGGCATGGAACCGCTGTTCGCGCTGGATACGATCCAGCGTGAGGGCGACCGTCTGGTTGGGCCGTTCTCGGCCGTTTGGCTCCTGGTGTTCATCCTGCCGTTCTTTCTGTTCGTGCCGGATCGGCAGCCAAAAGTCGCGGCGGGTCCGAAGCAATCGGCACTGGTAGATCTCATCGCAACGCTGCGGTCTCTGCCTGCCCAGCGCGACATGCTTTATTTCCTGATCGCGCGGGCGCTTTATTCGGACGGGCTGTCGGCCATCTTCGTGTTTGGCGGCATCTACGGGACGGCAGTGTTCGGATGGGAGGCGTTCGAGCGCGGCCTGTTCGGCATCTTGCTGATCACGGTTGGCGTCGTCGGCGCGGTCCTGGGGGGATCACTGGATGATCGGATCGGCGCCAAGCGCGTCGTGATCGGCGCCCTCGTCCTGCTGATGCTGGGCTAGATCGGCATTCTCTCCGTCAGTACCGGCCACGTGCTGTTCACGATTCCGGTCGAGGCGAAGCTGCCGGGCTCGCAGCCGTTCTCCAGCTCGGGTGAGCTCGTGTT
>JAEZHL010000395.1 GCA_023416575.1 Pseudomonadota bacterium | reverse complement strand
CCGGCCTTCGAGCTGATCGACGATCGCCGCGCCCATTACAAGAGCACGAACGCGCTCTCCCTCATCGCCGACAATTCCTGGAACGGCGGTATCGTGCTCGGCGCGCCGGTGCAGGTACCGGCGGAGCTCGATCTCAATGGGGTCAAGGGGCGGCTGACCGTCAACGGCGGCGAGCGCGGGGCCGGCGCCACCGACGATCCCATGGGCGCGCTGGCCTGGGTCGCCAATCTCGCCGCCGACCGCGGCCGTCCGTTGGAAGCCGGCATGGTGGTCATCACCGGCAGCGTCCTGCCCACCCTGCCGATCAGCGCCGGCGACACGTTCGTGTTCGATCTCGACGGAATTGGGGGCACGGAGCTCTCGGTTCTTTAGCAATCGCGAGGGCTCTCTTTGCTCATCTGTGGAGAATAGGAGAGCCACGCCGAACCTCGACAAGGTTCAATCTCCCTCAGCTCGCTGGCAACCCGTCCGCGATCGCGAGGCCGTGCAGGTTTCGCTGCGATCGCACAGGCTGCCGCAGCAGCGCGACGGCGATTTGCTCTCGCCGGCGAACTCAATGGACAGGTCGTCTGGAGCAAGTCGTTCGGCGTGTCCGGCTCACGACGGGCCATGACGCCCTTGATTGCCGGATGCAAACTCCTGGACGACTGACAGAGTGCCGTGGAGTTTGTCGCTGCAGGGCCCGTTCATCGCCGACGCTAGGATGGCGAGCAAACAGATCATGCCGCCGCCGATCTCATATTCAGCCAGCATCGCCCGTAGCTGCCTAGCGCGACAACCACCGGCCGCTCTCGATGCGGCGACGGCCGGTGACGGGTGAACGGTAGAGGTAGACCCAGGCGGTGATCGCATCGCCTGAATCGAGCCGGACTATGCGCTGTACCCGCTCGTAGTCACACGTCCCTTCGCGGCCGGGAACGATGCCTTCGTAGGCATCGAGCCATCGCAGGGATGCGGCGGGGCTCGTCAGCTCATGAACCTCGCCGTGGATGTCCCCGTCGTCAGACCCGGTCTCGACGAGGGCCGGATAGCTACCCAGGTCGAACAGACGGCCCTTGATCCGTGCAGGGCCGGTAAGGCGGCCCTCGCGGCCGAGCCGCGCAGCCATCGGATGCCCGGCCCCGGACAGCAACGTGCCGTACACGAACAGGTAGCGCAGCATGAGCTGTCGGCCTCCGGCGAGAGTGACAGGTGCGCCAGAACTCTGGCCCGGTTCACCTATCCAGCGATTTTGGAGAAATCGGCGACGGTCATGGTTGCATCGCGGATTTGCGACAGCAGCCGCAGACGATTGTGGCGCAGGCGTTGGTCGTCGACGTTGACGGTCACCTTATCGAAGAAGGCATCGACGGGCGGGCGCAGCTCTGCCAGAGCCCGCATCGCGCCCTTGAAGTTTTCGACCGCGATCGCCGCCCTCGTGTCCTGCTTGACCCCCTCGATGGCAGCCGCCAGCGCCAGCTCCTGGGGAGCCTCCAGCAGCTTGAGGTCGTAGTCGCCGGCGTAGCTCGTCTTGTCCTTCTTCTCCTCGATGGCGAGGATGCTCGCCGCCCGCTTGACGCCAGTCAGCAGATTGGCGCCGTCGTCGGTCTCCAGGAACTCGCCCAGCGCCTCGACCCGCCTCACGATCAGCGCCAGGTCGTCCTGCCCGGGCAGCGCGAAGACGGCGTCGATGAGATCGTGCCGCGCGCCCTGCTCGCGCAGGTGGACCTTGAGGCGGTCAGCGAAGAAGGAGAGGAGATCGTCGACAAGAGCTGACGGCGATTTGACCGCAGTCGATTGCAGCGCCAAGCTTTCCCTGATGAACTTTGCGAGGGGCAACCTCAGGTCATTTTCTAACAGGATCCGGATCACGCCCAGCGCTGCGCGCCGCAGCTGATAGGGATCGCCCGAGCCGGTCGGCTTCTCGCCGATGGCCCAGAACCCGACCAGTGTGTCGATTTTGTCCGCGAGCGCCACCGCGATGGCGACGCTGTCGCCGTCTTCCTCCTTCGGAACCGTGTCGCTCGGCCCCTTGGGCTTGTAGTGAAGCTCGATGGCGCGCGCGATCTCAGGCTTCGCACCCGCGGCCTCCGCGTAGTAGCGACCCATCAGACCCTGCAGCTCGGGGAACTCGCCCACCATGCCCGACACAAGGTCGGCCTTGGCGAGCTGCGCCGCACGCCGCGCGTCCTCGGGCACCGCATCGACGGCACCGGCGATCTGGTAGCTGAGCTCGGCGATGCGCTCCACCCGATCCCGCTGCGTGCCGAGCTTTTCGTGGAAGGTGACGCCGCGCAGCGCGGTCGCCATCTCGTCGAGCGGCTTCTTGAGGTCCTGCTCCCAGAAGAACCGCGCATCCGACAGCCGCGCGCGGATCACCTTCTCATTACCAGCGACGATCGCCGCGCCACCGTCCGCCGCCTCGAGATTGGAAACCAGCAGGAAGCGGTTTGCCAGCTTCTCGGAGGAGGCGTCGCGCAGCGCGAAGCACTTCTGGTGCGTGCGCAGGGACGTGACGATCACTTCCGCCGGTACCTCGAGGAATTCCTCGTCGAAGTGGCCCATCAGCACGACAGGCCATTCCGTCAACCCAGCGTTCTCGGCCAGCAACCCCGGATCATGAATGAGCTGCAGCTTGTGCCGGTCAGCGAGCTTAGCCGCCTGGCTGGCGATGGATTCCATGCGCTGCGCCGGATCGAGGTTCACCTTGCGGGCCCGCAGCTCCGCGACGTACGCGTCGAACCCTTTCACCGTGAACGGCTCATTGCCGAGGAAGCGGTGGCCACGGGTCGTGTTCCCACTCGCCACGCCCGCCACCTCGAACGGCACGACCTCACCGTCGAGCAGACAGACGATGCCATGCAGCGGGCGCACCCAGGTGAACGTGTTCCAGCCCCAGCGCATGGACTTCGGCCAGGGGAACCGGCGCATCACGTCGGGCACGACCTCGGCGATGATCTCGTAAGCGCTCCGGCCCGGGCGCTCGATGCGCGCCACGTAGTAATCGCCCTTCTTCGGATCCGAGACGACGCTCGCCTCGCCGATGGAGGTGAGACCGGCCGCGCGCAGGAACCCTTGGATCGCGTTTTCCGGCGCATTGACCCGTGGCCCTTTGCGCTCCTCGGAGAAGCCCGGCGAGCGTGCGGGCACGTCCTGCACCACCAGCGTGAGCCGGCGTGGTGTGGCAAAAGCCTGCGAGGCTCCAACCGTGAGACCTTGTGCCGTGAGGCCGTCGATGACGAGCCGTCTCAGATCCTCAGCGGCCCGCATCTGCATGCGGGCCGGGATTTCCTCGGAGAACAGCTCCAGCAGAAGTTCGGACATGGGGGCGTTTACGCGCTCGGAATCTGGTCGACAGTGGTGATGATGGCGAAGCGGTCAGCAAGCTCGGCCAGCGCCGCCCGATGCAA
>JAEZHL010000389.1 GCA_023416575.1 Pseudomonadota bacterium | reverse complement strand
ATCTGCCGGAGCAGGAACGGCCGGCATACCAGGGCTTCCTGCGGCGTCGGCGTGCGGTTTCCGGGCGGCCGCCAATAGACGATGTTGGTGATGTGGACGCTGTCCTCGGCGAAGCCGATCGCCCTCAACATGCGATCGAGGAGCTGGCCGGCGGGTCCGACGAACGGCTTGCCTGCGAGATCCTCGTCCCGTCCGGGCGCTTCACCGATGATCATAAGACGGGCCTCGCTCGCGCCGCGATAGAAGCAGAGGTTCTTCGCCGTCGTGCGCAGGGCGCAGCCATCGAACTCGGCCAGGGACTTGCGCAGCTCCTCGAGCGACTTGGCCGCCGCCGCCGCGGAATGGGCCGAGCTCTCCGCATCGGCGGTGGGCATGGCCGCGAAATTGCGGACCGGAACTGCCGTCGGTGCTGCCGGAGCTCGTCTGGCATCGGCACTGGGCCGCTGCGGCGGGGGCGTTGCCGATCCCGGCAATGGCGGCCGCGCTTCCAGCACGCGCGCATAGATCGGCCGATCGCCCCGCGTGAGCCAGTCGAGCGGCTCATCCGTCAGCGCGTCGGTAATGCCCATATCGCGATACCAGGCGAGTAGCGCGAGCAGCCGGGGATCGGGATTTTCCACCATGGCGGCAATCTAGTCGAAATGGATGCGAATTCGAGGCTCTTGTCGCCTGGGGTGCCTGAAATCGCCGCGAACCCTTGACGCGCCGAGCAAAGTGCCCGACATCGCGGTCATTGCAATTGCAGCGGGGATCTTTCGGATTATGGCACGCGAGCCGGACGAGCTGCCGCCACGTGAGGCGATGGAATTCGACGTCGTGATCGTCGGAGCGGGTCCTGCTGGCCTGGCTGCCGCCATTCGGCTGCGCGAGCTTGCGCTCGCGAACGATCTGGATCTGTCCGTCGTTGTGATCGAGAAGGGATCGGAGGTGGGCGCCCACATTCTGTCGGGCGCGGTTATCGATCCGATCGGTCTTGATGCTTTGATTCCCGACTGGAAGGCGCGCGGAGCGCCTGTGACCACGCCGGTCACCGAGGATCGGTTCCTCTACCTCGGCCCGGCCGGTGAGCTGAAGCTGCCCAACTTCCTGATGCCGCCGCTGATGAACAATCACGGCAACTACATCGTCAGCCTGGGCAACCTGGTGCGCTGGCTCGGCGAACAGGCGGCGGAGCTCGGGGTCGAGGTCTATCCGGGGTTCGCGGCGACAGAAGTGCTCAAGGACGAGAGCGGCGCCGTGGTGGGCGTTGCGACCGGGGACATGGGCGTCGGCAGGGATGGCCAGCCGAAGGACAGCTTCACCCGCGGCATGGAGCTGAGGGGCAAGTACACGCTCATTGCCGAGGGCGCGCACGGCTCCTTGTCGAAGCAGCTGATCAAGGAGTTCAATCTCCGCGAGGGGCGCCAGCCGCAGAAATACGGCATCGGCCTCAAGGAGCTTTGGGAGGTCAGCCCCGAGCGTCATCGGCCCGGTCTGGTGCAGCACAGCTTCGGATGGCCACTCGACAATCGGACCGGGGGTGGGTCGTTCCTCTATCACTATGGTGAGAATCTCGTTGCGGTGGGCTTCGTGGTCCATCTCAATTACGAGAACCCTTACCTCTCGCCGTACGACGAGTTCCAGCGCTTCAAAACGCATCCGTCCATCCGGACGCACCTGGAGGGTGGCAAGCGCATCGCCTATGGCGCCCGCGCGATCACGGAAGGTGGCTGGCAGTCTATGCCGAAGCTCGTGTTCCCTGGCGGTGCGCTGCTGGGATGCGCGGCGGGCATGGTCAACGTTCCGCGCATCAAGGGCAGTCACAACGCGATCCTGTCAGGGATGCACGCCGCGGATGCCATCGTTGAGGCGATCAAGGCGGGCCGGTCCAACGACATGCTGGACGCCTACGAGCATGCTGTGCGCACAGGCGCCATCGCGCACGATCTGAAGCCGGTGCGCAACGTCAAGCCGCTGTGGTCGCGGTTCGGCACGTTCGCCGGCATCGCGCTGGGCGGCGCCGACATGTGGCTCAACACGATTCTTCCCGGCCTCCGCTACACGCTCCGGCACGGCAAGCCGGACTACGCCGCTCTGAAAAAGGCATCAGAGTGCAAGCCGATAGAATATCCGAAGCCAGACGGTGTTCTGACGTTCGACAAGCTTACGGACCTGTCGTTCTCCGGGACCAATCACGAGGAGGATCAGCCGGTCCACCTCGTGCTCGGCGACCCGAACATTCCGATCGAGGTCAACCTCCCAGAGTACGCCGAGCCGGCGCAGCGCTATTGCCCGGCGGGTGTCTACGAGGTGGTGAAGGACGAAGACGGGAAACCGCGCTTCCAGATCAACGCGCAGAACTGCGTTCACTGCAAGACGTGCGATATCAAGGATCCCAGCCAGAACATCAATTGGGTGCCGCCCGAGGGCGGCGGGGGACCAAACTACATCGGGATGTAAGGCAGCGGCTCGCCAATTTCCAACGCTGAGCCGCCCTCAAACCCGCGGGCGCGGGCGGCGGGGGACCAAACTACATCGGGATGTAAGGCAGCGGCTGCCGAGCCTCGCAGGGCTGGCCGAGACCCAAGAGAATGAGCAAGCGGCCGCGCGGGCCGCCGCGACTTGGGAGGAGCGGCTGAATGAGTGATGTGGCGCGTGGACAATGCCTCTGCGGTGCCGTCCGATTCCGTGTCACTGAAGGCCCGATGACACAGGTCGCGCTCTGCCATTGCGGCATGTGCCGGCGATGGCATGGACACATCGGTGCTTATGCTGATGTCGCGCGAACGGCGCTCCTATTCGAGGTGCAAGACCAGCTCGCGTGGTTCCAGTCCTCAAGTTTTGCCCGGCGTGGGTTCTGCGCCAGTTGCGGATCGAGCTTGTTCTGGGACGCACCGGAGCGCAGCACGATCTCCATCGCAGCCGGCACACTGGAAGCACCGACCGAGCTTTCCACGACTCTGCAAATTTTCACCGAGGATCGCGGAGACTACTACGAGCTCGACCGGTCAGTTGCGATCCGGTCTAAATCGGCCGGCGCTTGAGGCATTTGCGGCTCGGGGCGGGACAGCAGCAGTTGGATGCTGCATGTCACTCCCTCTGGGTCGAAACAGATGCGGGAATATCCGCCCTGACCCTGCTGAAGTGATCGCTCGATCAGAAGAGTGCCGAAGCCGGTCGACTCCGGTTGCGTGACGGGAGGGCCACCCGTTTCGGTCCAGGTCAGGTGCAGCGCGCGGCCGTCGGGCTCCTCTTCCGTCGTCCAGCGTACCGTCACGCTTCCGTTCGGAACAGAAAGTGACCCGTACTTGCGAGCATTGGTGCCCAGCTCGTGCAGGACGAGCGCGAGTTGCAGCGCGGTTTGCGGCTCCAGGGATACCGGCGGGCCTGAGCAGGTGATGCGGTCGGCCCCACCGAGCAGCAATTGCTCCCGGATGAGCGTATCGAGCTCCGTGCCCTGCCAGGCGGTCTTGGTCAGCAGGGTGTGCGCGCGTGACAGCGCCTGTATGCGGCCACTGAAGCTTGGCACGAAATCGGATGGCGATTTGGCGCGCCGCAAGGTCTGGCTCGCGATGGCCTGCACCGTTGCGAGCGTATTGCGAACGCGGTGATTGAGCTCGCCGATCAGGAGCTGTTGGTTACGCTCCGCCTGCTTGCGCTCGGTGATGTCGCTGACCACCCCAAACAGAGCGGTTGCCTCGCCGGTGCCGCTGTACCGGATGAGGCCGCGGCTGTGAACCCAAATATAACGGCCGTCGCGATGGCGAACCCTGAGCTCGGTCTCGAAAAACCCATCGCGCAGCGCGCGTTCGCGGCAAGCATCGAATGTGGCCTGGTCCTCCGGGTGGACCAGCGCGCGGAAACTGCTGATGGTCGGCTGGAACGTGGCCCTGTCGAGCCCGTGAATTGCGTAAACCTGATCAGACCACGTGCATTCGTTGGTTCCGAGGTCCTGCTCGAACGTCCCCATCTGACCGGCCGCCAGCGCCAGCGACGTCCGCGCGACGGCATCGCGCAGCTGCCGCTCAGTGCGCTTCCGCTCGGTGATATCGTGTGCGACGACCGCGAAGCCCATCGTGCGCCCGGTCAGCTCACGGATTGGTGTCAGGGAAAGGATGACCCGGATCTTCGTATGATCCTTCCGCCAGCGCACGGCGTCGACGGATACTGCTGCGCTGTGCTCCTCGACCTGGCGGATCAACTCGTCGAGCGCCTCGAGTTCGGATGGCGGGCACAAGTCACGCTCCGACTTGCCGATGATTTCAGCGGGGGCATAGCCGAAGATGCTTTCGGCGCCGCGATTCCAGGTCTGGATCTGCAGGCTCGGCGACAGGACGTAGATGGCGTCCTTCGAGGCCTGGATGACGGCTTCGTGACGCAAATGAAGTTGCTCGCGGTCGACGTCGGTCACGATGAAGCAGCGGACCATCCGTCCACCGATCGCCAGCGGCGGCACGCACGAGATCTGGGCCTTGACCGTGTGGTTCGCCTCGCCGCGCAGGTCGACCTCGAAGCTGCCGATGTGACTTTCGAGCAAGCGGCGCATTTGGCAGCTGGAGTCGGTGGCGATGAGGTCTCCGAAGTAACGGCCGAGCATCCGCGACTTCGGCTCGCCGATGAGCCGCGCCATCGCCTCGTTGCAATAGCGGATCGTTCCACTCTCCGAGAGGATGAGCGTCCCTTCCCGCATATGCTCGACGAACAGCCGGAACGGCGCAATCGTTGTCCCGCCTGCATCGGGGTCGAGCGAGGCTGCGACGCGATCAATGGACTTTCCGGTGAGAACGCGCAGCGCCGCCTCAGTTTTGGCAAGCTGCCCCCGGAGCGTTTGAATTTCCTGCTCCAGTGCGGAGATCCGATCGCTCTCCTCCTGCATCCCGCCGTCAGGGGAGCGGCTCGTCTGGGCTCTTCGGGCGGTAAGGCGATCCACGTTCGCACCGCGCAGCCGGAACGACATGCACTCTCCTCACGGTGTCATTGTGTGAGCTGGTCGGCACGCTGCGGTTGGCATGGAGTGTATGAACCCGCGGATGCTGACGAGCTGAGCCTCGTTTCGGCGTCGGAACCGCAACTGTGCACTCGTTGCCATGCCTCCTTGGCGGGGGCCATCCGCATGTGGATCAGGTATCGCACCTCGTTCCACCGAGCCAGCGCGCTCTTGGAGCTATACTTAACGCCAGCATCCGTAGCCTGCTAGTCCAGACTAGCCGCATTTGGCTCCGGCGTCATGGGGCAATTGCGAACTCCGCCGTTCAGCCCGCGCCTGCGTGCTCAGATGGAGACGAACTCGCTCGTACCCTCGTTGAGAACTGATAGTCGGCCGGCTGCTATTTCGAAGTACGCGCCGTGGAGATGAAGCCGCCCCCGGCTTTCAAGGGTTCGCACGCATGGGAAGCTGCGCAAGTTTTCGAGCGAGGCCTTGATGCCTTCGCGCTCGAGCTCGCGGCGCATTTCGGGAATAGGCCGGCCGGCACAACATCCCAGCACCTTCTCGCGCGCTTCGTCCAGAATCGACATCCAGTTCGAAATGAACTGGGCCTCCGACTGGCGCGCCGCCGACTGCTCGAGGCAGGCGCTGATGCCGCCGCATCCGGAATGCCCGAGGACGACGATGTGCTTGACGCGCAGGTTGAGTGCCGCGAACTCGAGGGCGGCGCTGACGCCGTGGTAGCGGCCGGTCGTCTCGAACGGCGGCACCAGGTTCGCAACATTGCGGACAACGAACAGCTCGCCCGGCATGGCGCTAAAAATGGTTTCCGGGTCGACACGGCTGTCGCAGCAACTCACCACCATCACGTCGGGGTGCTGTCCGTGCGTGGCGAGGGTTTCGTAATGATCCAGGTTCGGCGAGAAGTGCCGATACTTGAATCGACGAAAACGATCGGCCAGGTGCTCTGGAAACAGGCTCATGAGATGTCGGGCTCAGTTGTGGCGCGGGCCGGTGCCGATGGGCAGCAGGATCGGGCGCCGCCCTCATGCTGGCGGCAACATCCTGCAACTGCACCGGTATTGGCAACCAGTTTTTTCAGTCAATCCAATTCCCTGACGTCGAGCGCCTTCGCTGCGGACCACGCGCCCTGGGATTTGACCAGCGCCAGCTCGTCGCAGCCCTGGCTTGCGAGGACTGCCTGCTCGACGCCTGCGGCCGCCCGGCCTAGCGCCTCCCGATCGGTCGCTCCGTTGAGGCGGTGGCCGAGATAGAGGCCCGCGAACAGGTCTCCCGTCCCGTGCGGCACGTCAGGGCGCCAGAGCACCTCGCAGCGCGCCGCCTCCCCGGACGTGAGCAGCAGGTTATCGATGAACGCCTCACGCCGGAGGGCAGAGGTGACGACCACCGTTCCAGTGGTGAGGGCGCGCGCCGCCTCGCGAATTTGTTCGGTGGTATCGACGGGCCGGCTCGCCAGCCAGCCAAGCTCGTAGCGGTTGGGCGTCAGAACGTCCGCGAGCCGGACGAGCTCGTCGCGCGTGGCGCTGGCGGCGCGTGGATCGAGATAAAGACCCCCGGGCTCGTCGCCCATGATGGGGTCGCAGAGGTAGAGAAGCGTGCGCTCGCTCTTCAGCCGCCGAACGATCGCAGATGCCAACTGGACGTGATCTGCGCTCGGCAGATAGCCAGTGAAGACTGAATCGATCTGGTCGAGCCATCCATTCCGGTCGAGGGCATCGACCATCTCTTCCAGTGCGGACGGCGCGATCTGCATCCCCGCCGCGTGCTTATGACCGAGGTGGTTCGACAGGATGACGGTCGGCAGCGGCCAGACTTCGTGACCGAGGCCCTGCAGCGCCGGGACGACCGCGGACAGGCCGACGTGACCACGGGCGACCTGGGACGATAAGGCAAGGACGCGGGCCATGGGCCTCTCTCAGATGATGTTGAGCTCGCGCATCGGGCGGCCCTCGGCGATCCGGGCGTAGCCGAACCGCGACAGATCGAGCGTCACGAAGCGGCCGTTGAGGATCAGCTCCGCAATCGCGCGCCCGGCAGCGGCTCCCTGCTGCAGGCCATGACCGGAAAAGCCATTGCCGAAGTAGAAGTTGCGCACCTCCGGATGCGGGCCGATGATCGCGTTCTGGTCGAGAGTGTTGTAGTCGTAGAATCCGGCCCAGGCGTTCACGACCTTGATCCGCTCGAACAGCGGCACGCGGGTAGCGAGCCGCGGCCAGACCTCCTGCTCGAACACGCCATAGTCGATCTGGTCGAGATCGACCGCAGGCGGCTCATCGGCTTCCTCCGGCGATATGCCGGTGATGAACATCCGGCCTTCCGGGCGGAACCAGACGCCGCTCGCGTCGGCCGTCAGCGGCGCGCGATGAAGCTCTTCCGGCGCCTCCCTGCAGTCGATGACGTACACGAAGCGTTTGCGCGGCTCGACGGGCAGGCGGATGCCGGCGAGTGCCGCGATCGCGCCAGCACTTGGCCCGGCCGCATTGACGACCGCCCCGCACGTGAGCCGCGTGCCGCTCGCCAGCGTGACACTCTCGACCGCCTCACCTTTCCTCTCGATGCCGGTGACGGTGTCGTGGATGACCTCGACTCCCGCAGCGCGCGCAGCGTTCCGGAACAGCGCCATGAGGCTCACCGGGTCGAGCCAGCCCTCGCCGGATTGGCCGAAGCTGCCGCATGCCACCCCCTCGGTATCGAGCCAGGAGAAGCGCCGGGCGAGCTCGTCGCGTCCGAGCAGAACGATGTCGGCGCCCTGTTTGCGCTGCGTTTCCACGTTGGCCGCGAGAACGTCCGCTCCTTCCGGTGAAGCGAGAATAAGATAGCCCTGCTCCCGAAAGCCGACATCCGCCTCCGGCCCGAACCGTTCCTTCAAGTGGCGGATGAGGTCCAGCGTGACCTGCGACATGGCGATGTTCTCGGGGGTCGAGAACTGCTGCCGCACGCCGCCAGCGGACCGCGCGGTGCTGCAGGCCGCGTAAGTCGGGTCCTGCTCGACGATGACGACCCGGCGCCCGTCCAGTGCACCCGCCGCCGCAAGGTAATAGGCCGTCGCGGATCCGACGATGCTGCCACCGACGATCACGATATCTCTGGATGGGCTGGTCATGCGTTCTTGCACCGGTTTCTTATGCGACGCACTTTGCCGGAGCACGTGGTGAGTGCCAAGCCGTCATGGGAGCACAGCAAAGGCTCGCGGCCATATGGGGCAGCGGCTCTCTGGCGTTGAGCTTTGAGACATCGACTACGTTCGAGAGGACATACATGCATACCCGTCCGCGTCGCAGCGCCCTTTACATGCCCGGCTCGAATGCCCGTGCTTTGGAGAAAGCCAAGTCGCTTCCGGCAGATGTCGTCATTTTCGACCTGGAAGATGCGGTGGCGCCAGAGGCGAAGGAAGCTGCGCGGATGCAGGTGATGGAGGCCGTTGCCGCAGGTGGCTACGGCAGTCGCGAGATCGTGGTGCGGATCAATGGGCTCGACACGCCCTGGGGTGCCAAGGATCTGGCGCAAGCAGCGGCCGCGGCGCCTAATGCCATCCTGGTGCCGAAGGTGACGAGCCCGCATCAGCTCGCGGAAGTCGCCAGTGGGCTCGAAGGGGCGCCGGCCAAGATTGGCGTTTGGGCGATGATCGAGACGCCGCTTGCCGTTCTCAACCTGCGCGATATTGCCGCAGCCGCCCGCGATTCCGCGACCCGGCTTGCCTGTTTCGTGATGGGCACCAACGATCTCGTCAAGGAGACCCGCGCCGAGCTCGACGCCAGCCGCACGGCGGCACTTTACTGGCTATCGGCTGCCGTCACCGCCGCCCGGGCCTATGGAATCGAGGTGTTGGACGGCGTCTACAATGCCTTCAAGGACGCCGATGGCCTGTGGCGCGAGTGCCTGCAAGGGCGCCAGCTCGGCATGGACGGCAAGACGCTGATCCATCCGGACCAGATCGCCACGGCCAACGAGGTGTTTTCGCCCTCCGCGGAGGAGGTCGCCTTCGCGCGCAAGATCATCGCTGCCTTCGCCGAACCCCAGAACCAGGGCAAGGGCGCCATCACGCTCGATGGCCGCATGGTCGAGCTGTTGCACGCTAAAACGGCCCGGCGGACCGTCGCAATCGCTGAGGCTATTGCGGCCCGTGAAGGCGCCTGAGTGACAGATCGGGGGAGTTCACCCATGACACCCACCAAGACGACCGGCGGTAATTACTTCGAGGACTTCCGGCTCGGTCAGGTGATCCAGCACGCGACGCCGCGTACCCTGACGGAAGGGGATGTGGCCGTGTACGCGAGCCTTTACGGGGCGCGGTTCGCCGTGCAGTCGTCCGACATGTTCGCCCGCGCCATCGGCTATCCGCGCGCGCCGCTCGATGACCTGCTCGTGTTCCACACGGTCTTCGGCAAGACGGTTCCGGACATCTCGCTGAATGCGGTGGCGAACCTCGGCTACGCAGATTGCCGCTTCCTCACTCCCGTCTATCCCGGCGATACGCTGAGCGCAGTCTCCGAGGTGATCGGGCTCAAGGAGAATTCGAATCGCGAGACAGGCGTCGTTTACGTCCGCTCGACCGGCTTGAACCAGGACGGCGCGACTGTTCTCGAGTACGTGCGCTGGGTCATGGTGCGCAAGCGGGACAAGTCATCGCCGGCGCCGGAGGCCCATGTCCCGGACCTGCCGGATCGCGTTGCGCCCGAGACTCTCGGCCTGGAATTACCCGCCTTCGCGCGGGAGGACTATGACACGCAACTCGCCGGGTCGCCCTTCCTGTGGGGGGATTACGAGGTCGGAGAGAGGATCGACCATGCCGATGGCGTGACGATCGAAGAGGCCGAGCATCAGATCGCGACCAGGCTCTACCAGAATACGGCCCGGGTTCATTTCAACCATCATACCGAGAGCGCCGGCCGCTTCGGCCGCCGCTTGATCTACGGCGGCGTCGTGATCTCGCTGGCGCGCGCGCTCTCCTTCAACGGGCTGGCGAATGCGTTCCACCTCGCGGCCATCAATGGCGGCCGGCATGTGGCACCCTGCTTCGCCGGCGATACTCTTTATGCATGGTCGGAGGTGCTCGAGAAGGTCGCGCTGCCGCATCGGGACGATCTCGGCGCCTTGCGCATCCGGCTGGTCGGGCTGAAAAACCGGGCCGCAGGAGGCTTTCCGCTGAAAGACGCGGCGGGCGCCTACGAGGATGGTGTGGTGCTGGATCTCGACGCCTGGGTGCTGCTGCCGCGTTAGTCCGCTGATTTCGCTCGCCTGGTATGCCAGCATCAAGGAATTGCTGCGCTGGCGAACTGGCGTTACAAGGCGGCCGACGAGGTCTGCGCCAAAAGGAGAGCCGGATGGCTGAGGCGAGAGCACGAGGGGAGACGCGCGCCGAGCGGCCGCTTTCACCCCACCTGCAAATCTATTCGCTGCTCATCAACATGGTGATGTCAGGTGTGCACCGCATCACCGGTGGCGCGTTGTATTTCGGCACGCTCCTGCTCGCCTGGTGGCTGCTGGCGGCGGCGACAGGGCCTCAGCAATACGCAACGGTGAGCTGGTTCCTGAGCACCTGGATCGGCCAGCTCATTCTCTTCGGCTACACCTGGGCCC